>JAGWVG010000057.1 GCA_018970965.1 Alphaproteobacteria bacterium
TCTTATGGCTTTGAATGCAGACACGACCGCGCTGCGCGACGCGCTTGTCATTCTTGGGGCTGCTGGCATTGTCATTCCAGCCTTTGCCCGCTTTCGCATTACGCCTGTTATTGGCTTTATTCTCATTGGCATTTTAGCGGGCCCCTATGGCTTGGTGCGCTTAAGCGAGACCTTGCCCTGGATTACCGCGCTGACGATTACCAATAAGCAGGTGATCGAGCCCTTTGCCGAATTCGGGATTGTCCTGCTGCTGTTCACAATTGGGTTGGAGCTTTCCTTTGCACGGCTAAAATCCATGCGGCGCTTGGTCTTCGGCGTCGGCGCGGCGCAGCTTTTTGGCGCAGGTGCACTGATTGGCCTCGCGCTGATGGCGTTTGGCGAAGAGAGCAAAGCCGCCTTTGGGCTGGGTGTCGCGCTTGCGCTATCGTCCACGGCGTTGGTTTTGCCCATTTCCGGCACGTCTGGTGCCGTGGGCCGCAACGCATTTGGCATGTTGCTGTTTGAAGATTTGGCGTTGGTGCCCATCATCTTCCTCTTGGGTGCGGTGGCGGGCGCTGGCGCTGGACTGGCAGACCTTAGCCATATTCTGCTGGCAGGCGGCGCAACGATTATTGGCATGGTGCTGGTTGGGCGCTTTGGGCTGCCCCCGCTTTTTGCTCAGGCCGCACGCACGAAAAGCCCCGAGCTCTTTTTGTCAGCCACATTGCTTGTTGTCATTCTCTCAAGCTTGATGACCTTATGGGCAGGCCTATCTTCATTGCTCGGCGCGCTGCTGGCTGGGCTTCTGATCGCCGAAACAGCGTATCGCAGTGAAGTAGAAAATGTGGTTCTCCCATTTCGCGGGCTCGCCCTTGGGATATTTCTGATCACTATTGGCATGAGCCTCGATCTGGATCGACTGCTGCGCGATTGGCCGATGATCCTTCTCGCTTTAACGGGTGTGGTTCTGATCAAATTTGCTGTGACGGCGGGCCTATTGCGCCTCAATGGGGTGCGCAAAGGCGTGGCGACGGAAGTGGGCGTGCTCATGGGTAGCCCTTCCGAAACGACGCTCATCGTGCTGGGCGCCGCGACACAAGTGGCGCTGATCGATCCGCAAAGCGGGGCCTTTTGGCAAGTGGTCACTGCACTGGGCCTAACGATTACGCCGCTCTTGGCACGGCTGGGGCGCTTTACTGCAATGCGTCTTGAAGCCAGTCGTGCTGAAGCCGCGCATAAAGATAATCCCATTTCAACTGATGCACGCACGATCATCATTGGCTTTGGTCGAGTCGGACGCATGGTGGCCGCTATGCTGGATGTCCATGACCAGCCCTGGGTGGCCGCAGAAGGCGATATTGATGCTGTCCACCGCGCACGTCGCGAAGGCAAGCCTGTGCATTTTGTCGATGCCCGGCGGCAAAAAGCGCTTGAGCCTTTAGGCCTTCCCCATGCGCGCGCGGTTGTGATGACAATGGATGATCACGTGCAAGCGGCCCGCCTCATTCGACAATTGCGGCAGGACTATCCCTATCTTCCTATTATCGCCCGGGCGCGCGATGCAACGCATGCGGCAGAACTTTATCGCGCCGGGGCAAGTGATGCTGTGCCTGAAACATTGGAAAGCTCGCTCCAGCTCTCAGAGGCCGTATTGGTGGATCTGGGTGTGGCGATGGGGCCGGTCATCGCATCCGTCCACCAAATGCGGGAAGACTTGCGCACGGCGATCCGCCACCGGGCCGAGCTGCAAAACACGCCGCGCTTGGGCGCGCTCAAGCGGCCCCCTAAATCAGAGTAACCCGCATATCGATGGGAGAATGGCGTGGTGGGCGCGACAGGGATTGAACCTGTGACCCCACCCGTGTGAAGGGTGTGCTCTACCGCTGAGCTACGCGCCCACGCCACGAGGCGTTGGCCCTAGCGAAGGCCATCGCGCAAAACAAGACGGGCGGCGCTTTTTCAAGCACCGCCCGTCATTTTTTTCCGAAACGGAAAAGGCGTGTCTTAGTTGACAGCGTCCTTCAGGCCCTTGCCAGCCTTGAACTTCGGCTGCGACGAAGCCTTGATCTGCATCGGGGCACCCGTGCGCGGGTTGCGGCCCGTCGAAGCCTTGCGCTTCGAAACAGCGAAAGTGCCGAAGCCGACCAAGCGAACTTCGTCGCCCTTCTTCAGGGCGCCGGTGATGGCATCGAAAACGCCTTCCACAGCCTTGCTTGCGTCAGCCTTGGTCAGGCCCGAAGCTTCAGCGACAGCTGCGATCAGATCTTGCTTGTTCATTGGAAAAACCCCCTCGTCGAGTGTTGAGCGTATTTGTTTTTTCGGCAGAAAGCCGTGAAGAGAAGTAATGCCACGCTGGAAACATCTGTCAAAAGAAATTCCGCGCCCGACTCGCGTCAAGGCCATGATTTATGTGTTTTTCGCCGCCAATTTGGCCACATTCGCCCGTTGAAACGGCACAATGTCGATATTTAACAAAATCTCACGCGACTTTGCCAATCGCGTGAGACCGATTCGTCATGTGCGTTAGTGCCGCACCACATCGCCTTGCGCCGATGCAGCAGCCGGCTGGGCCGCCAGTTCATCAGCTTCCGACCATTCAATTGGCTGCAATTCACTTGCCAGTGCGATGTCCAAAACTTCATCCACATGGCGGACGGGCAAAATCGTAAGCCCCTGTTTCACATTCTCAGGGATTTCAGCCAAATCCTTTTCATTCTCAGCCGGAATGAGAACCGTTGTGATACCGCCGCGCAGGGCCGCCAACAGCTTTTCCTTCAAGCCGCCGATAGGAAGCACCCGCCCACGCAGCGTCACTTCACCCGTCATCGCCACTTCACGCCGCACCGGAATGCCCGTGAGCGTTGAAACCATGGCCGTGACCATCCCAATGCCTGCAGATGGGCCATCCTTGGGCACAGCACCTTCGGGCAAGTGGATATGAATGTCTTTGCGCTGAAACACGCTGGGCTTGATGCCATAGCCCGGCGCACGCGCTTTGACGAAGCTCATGGCGGCCTGAATTGATTCGGTCATCACATCGCCCAGCTTACCCGTTGTCTTCACAACGCCCTTGCCTGGGACAGTAACGGCTTCAATCGTCAGCAATTCTCCACCAACTTCAGTCCAAGCCAGGCCCGTCACCGCGCCAATCTGATTTTCTTCTTCGCCCACGCCAAAGCGATATTTTGGCACGCCGGCAAACTCAGAGAGGTTATCGGGTGTCACCTCAACGCTGGTGGCCTTGCCTTCCAGAATGCGGCGCAACGCCTTACGCGCCAGCTTTGCAATCTCGCGCTCCAACGTGCGCACACCGGCTTCCCGCGTGTACAGGCGGATCAGATTGCGCAAGCCCGCTTCCGTCAGAGTAAACTCACCCTTTTTCAGGCCATGTGCGTCGATTTGCTTCGCGATTAAATGCCGCTGCGCAATTTCAACCTTCTCATCCTCGGTATAGCCTTCAAGCCGGATGATCTCCATGCGATCCAACAGCGGCTGTGGCAGATTGAGCGAGTTGGCCGTTGTCACAAACATCACGTCCGACAAGTCCACATCGGTTTCCAGATAATGGTCTTGGAACTTGCTGTTCTGTTCCGGATCCAACACTTCGAGCAGTGCAGATGCGGGATCGCCCCGGAAATCCTGACCCAGCTTGTCGATTTCATCGAGCAAGAACAGCGGGTTCATAGTGCCCGCCTTTTTCAAATTGGTCACAATCTTACCCGGCAGCGAGCCGATATAGGTGCGGCGGTGCCCCCGAATTTCGGCTTCATCACGCACCCCGCCCAAAGATTGACGGATAAATTCACGCCCCGTGGCCTTGGCGATCGAGCGGCCAAGCGACGTCTTGCCCACGCCCGGCGGGCCAACAAGGCACAGGATCGGGCCTTTCAGCTTATTGGTGCGTGCTTGAACGGCCAGATATTCAACAATCCGGTCTTTCACCTTTTCCAGGGCGTAATGATCTGCGTCCAAAATGGACTGCGCTGACGCAATATCCTTTTTCAGCTTCGACTTTTTGCCCCAGGGCAGACCAAGCAAAACGTCGAGGTAATTGCGAACGACGGTTGCCTCCGCGCTCATCGGCGCCATTGTCTTCAGCTTCTTAAGCTCAGACTGGGCCTTGGTGCGCGCGTCTTTTGAAAGCTTCAGCTTATCAATTTTGTTCTGAAGTTCTTGAATTTCATTGCCATCGCCGTCCTCGCCTTCATTGCCGAGTTCACGCTGAATGGCCTTCAATTGTTCGTTCAGATAATATTCGCGCTGCGTCTTTTCCATCTGACGCTTCACGCGGCTGCGAATCTTCTTTTCGACCTGCAAGACGCTCAGTTCGCCTTCCATGAAGGCCAGCGCCATTTCGAGCCGCTTCGCCATATCCAGCTCAACCAGCAGGCTTTGCTTATCGGCCACCTTCAAGGCAAGATTTGCAGAAACAGTATCAGCCAACTGGCTGGCATCGGTAATTTCATTCAGCTGCCCTGCGGTTTCCGCCGGCAGCTTCTTATTGAGCTTGGCATAATTGTCGAACCGATCGACAACCGACCGCATCAGCGCTTCGATTTCTTCCGCGTCTTCCGCTTCAGGCTGCTCAACGGGCTCAACTTCAGCCATTGCGACCGTTTGTTCATAATCGACATCAACCAGGCGCGCGCGTTGTTTGCCTTCAACCAGCACGCGCAAAGTGCCATCGGGAAGCTTCAGCAACTGCAGCACTGTCGCCGTGACACCCATGTCATACAGATCATCACGGCCGGGATTGTCCTGACCGGGGTCCAGCTGGGCGACCAGCAAAATTTCCTTATCGCCCGCCATCGCCTGTTCCAGCGCCGCAACAGATTTCTCACGGCCGACAAACAGCGGCACAATCATGTGCGGGAAAACAACAATGTCACGCAGCGGCAACAACGGAAGCTTCAAAGTCATATCTACTCCATCCGGGCGCAAACCCCGCCCTTTGAAATGAATATGGTGACACCGCCGTCGCTTATCAATGGCCCACCCAATAGCCTTTTAGGCAGATAGGCGGCCCTCGTGCAGCCGAACGATGCGATCCATCTTGCCGGCCAGCCTTTCATTATGCGTGGCGACAAGCGCAGCGGCACCCTCGCCCCGAACCAAGCCCAGAAATTCTGCCAGCACAATATCTGCTGTTGCTTCATCCAGATTGCCTGTGGGTTCATCTGCCAGAACCAGCTGCGGCTGGTTGGCCAGCGCCCGCGCCACGGCCACGCGCTGCTGCTCGCCGCCCGACAATTGGCTGGGGCGATGTGTTAACCGATGGTGCAAGCCCAACGCGCTCAACAAATGCGTCGCGCGGTGCTGCGCCTCTTCTGCGCGCACATCACGCACCAATTGCGGCAGCATCACATTTTCAATGGCGCTGAAATCCGGCAGCAAATGATGGAATTGATAGACAAATCCCATGCGGTCACGCCGAACCCGGGTCCGCCCTTCATTATCCAGCTGAGCGACATCTTCACCCGCGATGCGAATAACGCCCTCAAACCCGCCTTCCAGCAGCCCAACGGCCTGCAGCATAGTCGACTTGCCCGAGCCCGATGGCCCCAGCAGCGCAACAATTTCGCCCGGCGCGATGCGCAGATCGACGCCGCGCAAAACCTCGATGCTTTGCCCCCCTTGCGTGAAGGTCCGCCGCAAGCCTTGAATGTCGACAATGTCATTCATAGCGCAACACCTGCACAGGATCGGTGCTTGCCGCCTTAAAGGCCGGATAAAGCGTCGCGAGGAAGCTAAACAACAGCGCCATTAAGGTAATGCCCAGCACCTCAATTGGGTCCACCTTTGCAGGCAATTCCGTAAGATAGCGGATCTGAGGGTCCCAGAGCGTTTGGCCAGTTGCAAATTGAACGAAATTCACGACATTTTGTCGGAATAAGAGGAACACAAGACCCAACCCCACGCCCGCCAAAGTGCCCAACGCGCCTATCACTGTTCCCACAGTCATAAAAATCCGAAGCACGCCGCTGCGCGATGCCCCCATTGTCCGCAAAATGGCGATGTCGCGTGTCTTGGCGCGGACCAGCATGATGAGCGAGGAAAGAATGTTAAAAGCCGCCACAAGGATGATGATCGACAGGACGACAAAGGAAACCACCCGGTCCACAGCAAGCGCTTCAAACAGGGATGCATTCATCGTCCGCCAATCCGAAATCACCGCCTTATCGACAAGCTTAGGGGCAAGCGGCGCCAAAATTTCTCCAACTTTGTCGGCATCACGCGTTTCAAGCTCTACCATGCCGACCGCATCCCCCATCAGCAACAGCGTCTGCGCATCTTCAATGGGCATCACGACAAAGGCTTTGTCATAGTCGTATATACCCACCTCAAAAATCGCTGCCACGCGATATGAGACGATGCGCGGCACAGTGCCAAAGGGCGTGGTTTGGCCATCTGGAGAAATGAGACTGATCGACCCTCCGGGCTGCACCCCCAGCGCCTCGGCCAACCGCGCGCCAATTGCCACCGCTCCACTGCCGGGCTGCACGGAGCGAATATCGCCTGCGACAAGCTTCTTAGTGAACACGGGATTGGCGCGAATATCCGCAACCCGCATGCCCCGCACCAATATGCCCTCAACTCGGCCATTATAGCTGGCCATTAGCGGCTGCTCGATCAGCGGGGTTGCCGAAGTCACCCCGGGGGTTTGCCGTGCTTTGGCAACAACATCCTGCCAATCAGGCAGTTTGCCGCCATAGCCTTGCACCACGGCATGCCCATTCAAACCGACAATCTTGTCAAACAGCTCTGCGCGAAAGCCATTCATCACACTCATGACGATGATCAGCGCGGCAACGCCCAGCATCACCGCGACAAGACTGATCGTCGCGACAAGAAAGATGAACCCCTCCCCTTTGCCGGGAAGAAGATAACGTTTGGCAATAAAGCGCTCATAGCGGGTGAGTAGCATTGATAAGCGATCTAAAGCGGCGGCGGCATGCTGGCAATGGCCGGGCAACCTGTTGCGGAATCACAACAGCATTTCGCAAAACGACACGCCCCAACGAATGGCGTCATGACAGCAAGATCATCCTAGGTTAGCCAGGCACTCAGAACATGGGGGCGCAATGGCCAACGGTTCGGGGAGCCCAGCGACACAGGCCTAGCCTGAAAGAAACGCGGGATCTAAAAAATGGGGGCGGACGAGATTTTTTCGTCACGCAAAAGAGCGCCCGGGTCTGAAAACAGGCCCGGGCGCTTTTCTTTTGCCGTAGCGCGCAGCAGGCGCGCCCTGCCCTTTGGCTTAGAGGACATAACTCGGCGCTTGCATGGCGCGACGGCGCTGCTTATCCCAGTTTTTGAACTTGCCGTTTACGTCAAAGGAAATGTCGATGCGCTTTGAAGGCACAAAATCCTACGTCGCCACTGATGATCTGAAAGTTGCGGTGAATGCTGCAGTCACGCTGCGCCGCCCGTTGTTGGTGAAGGGTGAACCGGGCACCGGTAAAACTGTTTTGGCCGAAGAAGTGGCAAAAGCGCTGAATGCCCCGCTGATCCAATGGAATATCAAATCGACCACCAAGGCGCATCAGGGCTTGTATGAATATGATGCCGTGGCCCGCCTGCGCGATGGCCAATTGGGCGATGAGCGCGTGCATGACATCCGCAACTACATCAAAAAGGGCAAGCTGTGGGAGGCCTTTGAAAGCCCCCAGCTTCCCGTGCTTTTGATCGACGAAATCGACAAGGCTGACATCGAGTTTCCGAACGATCTTCTGCAAGAACTCGATCGCATGAGTTTTGACGTTTACGAAACACAAGAGACAGTTGCCGCCAAAGAGCGTCCGATTGTTGTCATCACCTCGAACAATGAGAAGGAATTGCCCGACGCATTTCTGCGTCGCTGCTTCTTCCACTATATCAAGTTCCCGGATCGGGAGACGATGCAGTCGATCATCGATGTCCACTTCCCCGGCATCCAGAAGATTCTCGTCGGCAAGGCACTCGATATTTTCTACGAAGTCCGCGATGTGCCGGGCCTCAAGAAAAAGCCTTCGACGTCAGAGCTTCTTGATTGGCTAAAGTTGCTGCTGGCGGAAGATATGCCGCTGGACGTGTTGCAGAATAAAGATCCGACAAAAGCGATCCCGCCGCTGCACGGCGCTCTCTTGAAGAATGAGCAAGATGTGATGCTGTTTGAGCGTCTGGCCTTCATGGCGCGCCGTCCCAGCTAATTCCCATAAAAGGCGCGGGCCATGTTCCTCAATTTTCTCGACGAAATGCGCGCAGCGGGCATTCCCGCCAGCCTCAAAGAGCATCTTATGCTCCTAGAGGCGCTCGACCGCGAGGTCATTGGGAAATCGCCTGAGGAGTTTTATTACCTCTCCCGCGCCGTTTATGTGAAGGATGAAGGCCTGCTTGATCGGTTCGATCAGGTGTTCAACAAGGTCTTCAAGGGCATTCTGACCGAATATGGCACGCAGCCCGTTGAAATCCCGTCTGATTGGTTGCGCGCCGTTGCCGAGAAATTCCTGACGCCCGAAGAGATGGCCGCAATTGAATCGCTCGGCTCTTGGGACGAGATCATGGATACGCTCAAAAAGCGGCTCGAAGAGCAGCAAGAGCGGCATGAGGGTGGCAATAAATGGATTGGCACGGGCGGCACATCGCCCTTTGGCAATAATGGCTACAACCCGGAAGGCGTGCGCATTGGCGGAGAATCCAAGCACAAACGCGCGCTGAAAGTTTGGGAAAAGCGCGAGTTCCAAAATCTTGATAACACGCGCGAACTGGGCACGCGCAATATCAAGATCGCCTTGCGCCGCTTGCGCAAATTCGC
>JAGWVG010000058.1 GCA_018970965.1 Alphaproteobacteria bacterium
ATGCCGTCCATGCCCCAGGGGCGGGCATTGGGCTCAAACGCGCCAACCAGCAGCTTTCCGGCATCATATTTGTAATAGCCGCAATAATCATAATCGCGCAGCACCGGCAGAGTGGGGTCAATCCCGTCTACGCCTTCAAACAGCACGTAATAATGTTCGCAGGCGTGCAGCGGGGCAGCAACGCCGACGCTTGCGGCCAGATCGCGCGTCCACATGCCGCCACAGATGACAACATAATCGGCATCGATTGATCCATGTTCGGTATCGACGCCCGTTACCCGATCGCCATTATGGCGGATGCGCGTGACCTTGGTATTTTCATATATCCGCGCGCCGCCCGTGCGTGCGCCTTTGGCGAGCGCCTGTGTGATATCCACCGCATTGGCATAGCCATCGCTGGGAATATGAATGCCGCCTACGACATCATCCACATTCACAATCGGCGCCAGCGCTTTGATTTCATCTGCCGTCACAACATAGACGGGCAGATCAAAGACCTTCGCCATAGAGGCGCTGCGCTTCAATTCCTCAAACCGCTCGGCATTGGTCGCCATCGAGATCGAGCCGCATTGCCGATAGCCGGTGGCTTGCCCTGTCTCTGCTTCCAGCCCGCGATAAAGTTCACCCGTATATTTGGCGAGCTTGGTCATGTTGATCGAGGTGCGCAGCTGGCCAACAAGTCCAGCTGCGTGCCATGTTGTGCCGCTGGTGAGCTGCTTGCGTTCCAGCAGCACGACATCGTCCCAGCCGATCTTGGTCAGGTGATAGGCAATAGAGCAGCCAATCACGCCCCCGCCGATGATAACAACGCGCGCTTTTTTGGGAAGTTCGCTCATCGCCTCAGGCCTTCATCTTCGCGTTGTCGACATCATAAACCGGGGCGGCCAGCACAGTTGCGCGTTGCCTTTGGCCTTGCAGCATAATGTCAAACTGCGCGCCGGGCGCGGCGTGATCATGCGGCACACAGGCGAAAAACAGGCTTTTGCCGGTGCGATGCCCAAAGCCGCCCGAGGTGGTAAGGCCGATGCACGTATCCCCGACAAGGCAGGGCTCTGCACCGCGCGGATCAACATTTTCGGCGGCCACTTCCCCATAGACGATGCGGAACCTGTCTGGCGCGTCCAACGTTGCTTGTTTGCCAACGAAGTCCTCTTTCTTGAGCGCGAGGAAGCGGCCCATATCTGCCTCAATCATCGTTAACTCATTGGTCAATTCTGAGCCCCAAGCCTTATAGCCTTTTTCCATGCGCATCGCGTTCAAGGCATAAAGCCCAATATTGGTAAGGCCGTAGGGCGTGCCCGCTGCCCAAAGCGCGTCGTAGAGCGCCAAGAGATCAGCCATAGGCGCATGAAGCTCCCATCCCAATTCCCCAACATAAGAGACACGCAGCGCCCGCAGCGTGATGCCTGCGACACGTATTTCTTGCCCGCTCAACCAACGAAATCCTTCGTTTGAAAGGTCCGCATCGGTCAGCGTTGCCAGCAGGTCGCGCGATTTGGGGCCGCTCAGCACCAGCACGCCTAAGTCCATTGTGCGATTGTGGAACGACACATCTTCGTCAGCGCGCTTGGATTGCACCATCCAATCCCAATCGCGTTGTTCCGCGGCCGCAGCAGAGAGGCAGTAGAAATGGTCGTCCGCCATGCGCGTCACGGTCATTTCGCCTTGAATGCGACCTTGTACAGAGAGCGGATGGACCAGCGCAACACCGCCTTGTTTGGTGGGCATGCGGTTGGCGCAAATGCGGTTGAGGAAACGCTCGGCATCCGGGCCAGTCACATCATATTTGGCAAAGCCCGAAAGGTCGATAATGCCAACATTCTCGGCCACGGCCTTGACCTCGTCGGCAACGACCTCAAACACGTTGGTGCGGTGATAGCCGCCTTCTTCTTGGCGCCCATCAAGCGAAAACCATTTGGGCCGTTCCCACCCATAAGTTTCGCCGTAAACCGCACCGGCATCGCCCAAGCGCTGATAGAGTGGGCTCGTCTTTTGCGGGCGGCCATCGGGCTCTTCTTCACCGGGCAGACGCGTGGTGAAGGTCATCCGATAATCAAGGAACACTTTTTCGCGACTATAGACTTCATCGGCATAAGGGCCGTAGCGGCGTGGATCGAACTCGGCCATGTTGATGTCAGCATCGCCATAGACCATCCACTGCGCCAGAAATTTGCCCGAGCCACCGCCCTGAGCAATGCCAAAAGATGTGCCGCAGCACTGCCAGAAATTCTTAAGGCCCGCAGCTGGGCCCAAAAGTGGGCCGCCATCGGGTGTGTGTGGAATAGCGCCGTTGACGATACGGCGAATGCCCACTTCGCCAAAAACGGGCATGCGCTCAATCGCGCGTTCGAGCCATTTTGAAATGCGGTCGAGATCATCAATGAAGAGCTCGCTTGTCGACTCCCACTCGGGCATGCCCTTGGGCGCCCAAGCTTCTGCCAGCCCGATATTTTCATACACACCAATGAGGCCGCTTTTTTGTTCTTGCCGGAAATAGCCCGAGACATAGGGGCAGCGCATGACGGGAATCTCCTCATCCCGCTCCAAAAAGGCGGGGATGGGGTCGGTCACGATATAGTGATGCTCCATATTGGTGACGGGAATGTCGATGCCCGCCATTTGCGCCACTTGCCGCGCATAACAGCCCGCCGCATTGACGACGATGCCCGCACGGACTGTGCCTTTCTCCGTTTCCACATCCCATTCGCCAGACGGCAATTGGGTGAGGCCGGTCACCCGATTTTTACGGACAATGGTGGCACCCATATTCTTGGCGCCAATCGCCAGCGCGTTGCAGATGCCTGACGGGTCGGCATGGCCATCCCCCGTTGTCCGCCCACCGGCAATCACACCCTCAGTGGTGACGAACGGGTTGATCCGCCGGATCTCCTCAGGCGGGATGATCTCCATGTCAAAGCCGATAATTTTGGAAAAACCATGAATATAGCGCAGCCACGCCAGTTCGCGCTCATTGGTCGCAAAGCGGATGCCGCCCGATTTATGCCAGCTTACATATTGGCCGGTCAGTCCTTCAAGCTGGGGGTAAAGCTCGTTGCTATAGGCATGGATTTTGGCAAGGTTGAAGCTGCCAGTGATGCTTGGGCATTGGCCCGCGGCATGCCAGGTGGAGCCAGAGGTCAGCTCATCTTTTTCGATCAGCATGATATCGGTCCAGCCAAGCTCGGCCAGATGGTAGAGCAGCGATGCCCCCATGATCCCGCCGCCGATGATGACAACTCGTGCCGAACTTTGCATTGCAACCCTGCTCCTGAGGCTTTCTTATCGACAGACCATAAGCAGGTGCAGCGATAGCCGACAAATTTTGATTATGCGGGCATTGGTTCAAAAAATTTTCGGGTTACACCGCGCCCAGCGCTGCTAGGGCGTAGCCGAACTGATTTGTGGGGGAATGCAAGACGATGACGACTGCCGTTGTGACCGGGGCCGCCCAAGGCGTGGGGCTCACCACCGCGCGTTTGCTGGCGCAAAAGGGCCATCATGTCGTGATGACGGATGTACAGTCGCTGGATGCGCAAGCAGCCAAGCTGGCGGGCGAGGGGCTTAGCGTCTCGCATCTTTCAGGCGATGTCTCGTCAGAAGCCTTTGTGAATGACTTGGCAGCCAAGGTCGCAGCCGAACAGGGTGGGGCCGATGTGCTGGTGAACAATGCCGGGATCAGCCTGATCTGCCCTGCAGAAGAAACAAGCTTTGAGCAGTGGCAGCGGGTGATGTCGATCAATTTGGCTGGGCCCTTTTTGCTCAGCAAGGCGCTGGGGCAGCAGATGCTGGCCAAGGGCAAGGGCAGCATCGTCAATGTGGCCTCAATTGCGGGCTTGCGCGGGGTAATCCATCGCACCGCCTATAATGCGTCCAAACATGGCCTGATTGGGATGACGCGAACCTTGGCGGCAGAATGGGGCGCACGCGGTGTGCGCGTGAACGCCGTGTGCCCCGGCTGGATCAAGACAGAAATGGACGTCGCAGATCAAGGCTCTGGCGCCTATGGCGATGCGGATATCATCAACCGCGTGCCTATGGCGCGCTTTGCCAAGCCAGAAGATGTCGCGGCTGCCATTGCATTTTTGGCCGACGACGGCGCTTTTGTGAATGGCGTGACTTTGCCCGTGGATGGCGGGTGGACTGCGGATGCCAGCTGGGATGCGCTGCGCCTAAAGACACGCTGAGCGCGCCAAAAAAATTTCACCTCTGCCGCCAAATTTTTCATTTGTGGAAAGGCCAGCCGCTCGGGTTAACCGCCGGATCACTTCAGACAGCGGGATAATTTGGGATGAAGATCGGATTTATTGGCCTTGGGAATGTCGGCGGCAAGCTGGCGGGCAGTCTTATCCGCAACGGCCATGACGTCACTGTGCGCGATCTCGATCCCGCGCTGGTCGCCGATTATGTTGCGCGTGGCGCCAAATCTGCCGCCTCTCCGCGCGAATTGGGCGAAGCCGTTGATATCATCATCACCTGTTTGCCGTCGCCTGCCGCCAGTGCCGCTGTGGCTGAAGGCGAAGATGGCTTCCTTCAGATTATGCGCCCCGGCCAAGTCTGGATGGAAATGAGCACGACCGACTATGAAGAGGTTATTCGCCTTGGCGCGCTGGTTGAAGCGCGTGGTGCGATGTTCATGGAATGCCCGGTGTCGGGCGGATGCCATCGCGCCGATACGGGCAATATTGCGATTTTTGCCGGCGGTCCGCGCGCGGGATTTGAATTTGTTCTGCCGGTGCTGACCACGATGGGACGGCGCATATTGCACACAGGCGATTTGGGCACGGCATCGCAGTTGAAAGTGATGACCAATTATCTCTGCACCGTGCATCTGGTCGCGCTGGCTGAGGCGTTGACGACCTGCAAGGCCATCGGTCTGGATATGAATACGACCTATGAGGCCATCAAAATCTCGTCTGGCAACAGCTTTGTCCATGAAACCGAAAGCCAGGTGATCCTGAACGGCAGCCGCGACATTAATTTCACGATGGATTTGGTGTCGAAGGATATCGGCCTGTTTGACAAGATCGCCCAAGGCGCGGGCGTCCCTGTTGAAATGTCGCCGTTGATTGTGCGTCTGTTTAAGGAAGCCGAAGCAGCTTATGGCCCCCGCGAATTTTCGCCCAACATCATCCGCCGCTATGAAGAGCCGTTGGGGCTCAAGGTGCTTGGCACGGGCTTTCCTGCGCAAATGGTCGATGATGAGCCCGAAGAACCCGGCTATGAGGTTGTTCCCAAGCGCTAAAGCGGACCACGATTATGACATCTGCCCCTAATGACCAAGTCGGTTGGCACGCGCGCGCTTCCGCGCTGCGGATAGAGGCGGGCTTGTTTATTGAAGGCGCGGCTTGCGCGGCCTTAGATGGTGCAACGCTGGATGCGATTAACCCCGCGACGGGCCTCAAAATCGCTGAGATGGCCTGCGGGGGTGCTCCAGATATTGATCGTGCTGTAGCTTCCTCAAAACAGGCTTGGGAAGATGGGCGCTGGCGGCACCTGACCCCGCGCACGCGGATGGATGTTTTCCGCCGCTGGGCCGATCTGGTCGAGGCGCATGCTGAAGAGCTGGCGCTGCTCGAAACGCTGAGCATGGGCAAGCCCATTACCGATGCGCTCACCATCGATCTGCCCGAAACATTGGTGACGATCCGCTATTTTGGCGAGGCTATTGATAAAATTTCGGGCGTGGTGACCAACAGCCCGCAAGATGCCGTTCATTATGTCGCGCGTGAGCCGCTGGGTGTGGTGGGCGCCATTTCGCCTTGGAATTATCCGCTGCTGATGGCGGCGTGGAAAGTGGCGCCCGCCCTTGCTGCTGGCAATTGCGTGGTGCTCAAGCCGTCTGAAAAGGCCGCACTGTCGTGCATTCGGCTGGCGCAGTTATTTGTTGAGGCAGGTGGCCCGGCAGGCGTGTTCAATGTCGTGACAGGCTATGGGCAAGATGCAGGCAAGGCATTGGCCCTGCATTCTGACGTCGCGAAGATTAGCTTCACGGGCTCTACCGCGATTGGCAAGCAACTGATGATTTATGCGGGCCAGTCAAACTTGAAGCGCGTGTCGCTGGAAACAGGTGGCAAATCCCCCCAAATCTTCATGCCCGATCTAGAAGATCTCGATAGCGCGGTGGACCGCGCGATCATGGGCATTTTCGATAATGCCGGCCAAGTGTGCAACGCGGGCTCTCGGCTGCTTGTCCATGCCGATATTCATGATGCTTTTGTGGCGCGTTTCGTGGCGCGGGCAGGGGCGCTTTATACGCCGGGCGATCCGCTAGACCCTGCGACAAGCCTTGGGCCTGTTGTCAGCCATGGCCATCAACAGGCCGTGCTTGCGCATATCGCACAGGCGCATCGTGATGGGGCAGACTTGGCGCTGGGGGGCAACGCTGATGCCGCACGGCCCGACGGGGCCTATGTGCAGCCAACGCTCTTCACAGACGTCAAGCCGGATATGGCGCTTGGCCGAGAGGAAGTATTTGGCCCTGTGGCTGCCTTGATCCGGTTTGAGCAGGAGGAGGAGGCGATCCGCGTCGCCAATGACTCAATTTACGGCTTGGCCGCAAGCGTTTGGACATCTGATGTTAAGCGCGCGCACCGCATGGTTAAGGCGTTGGAAGCGGGTGTTGTGTGGGTCAATTGCTTTGGCGATGGGGATATGACGCAACCCTTTGGTGGTTACAAGCAATCGGGCAATACGCGCGATAAGTCATTGGAATGTATTGCAGGTTATATGCAATCCAAATCAGCGTGGTTCAGCCTCGCTTAGGTTTTGAGCTTCAGCCACATGGCGCGCCACCCAATCCATGAAGGTGCGGATGCGCAGATTTTCCTTCATGTCTTTCCGACAAATCAGGCCCCATGCGCCGGGGCAGAGCGCTTTATGGTCAATGGGCTGAACGAGCCGTCCTGATGCCAAATCCTGCTCAACAAAGGGACCATTAACCAGGGCAATGCCCTGACCATTCAGCGCCATTTCTAGAGCAACAGCTAAGGTATCAACCATCAGGAAGGGGGCGGCAGGTTTGAAATCGCCCACGGCCGAGGTTGCCCAAGTTTCCCAATTCTGAACTTCGGTATAGATGGCAACCAGTGGCTGCGCCATCATCGCCTCAAAGGTCACGGGGGTGCCAATGCGGCTTAAAAACTCTGGGCTGCAGACCGGATAGAGCGCATATTCAAACAGCGGCACCCAGTGATATTTTGCCGGGTTGGGCGTTTCTGCACAGTATACCAGACCCACATCCGCATGGACATCGTCAAAATCCCAATCCACCGCACATGTGCTGAGCGTCAGCTTCACTTCAGGGTGATCGTGCAGAAATTGCGGAACGCGTTTGGCCAGCCAGCGAATAGAGGCCGTGACATATGTCTGGATACGCAGCGGCTTATCCAGCGCATTGCGGTGGACGGCCTCTACGCCTTCCAGCAGCGACTCAAAGGCCGCGCGAACATAGGGATAGAGGACCCGTCCCGCATCAGTGGACACGATGTGGCGGCCCTCTTGGGCGAATAGAGTGACACCCAGTGCCTCTTCAATCAGCTGAACCTGATGGCTGACGGCGGGGTGCGTAAGGCAAAGCTCTTCCGCCGCTTCGCGAATGCTTTGATGCCGCGTGGCAGCCTCAAAGCCGCGCAACGCCTTTAACGGGGGCAGTTTTCTCAGTTCAATTTTGTTCTGCACGGCTTGTCTCTCCGCCTCCGAAGAGAGATGCTAGCCGAGCGCAAAGCATTGGTAAATTAAATTCACGCGTCTGCGCGCCGGTCCTCAAGGATCATGGCGGCCCCTTTTTCTGCGACCATCACCGTTGGGGCGTTGATGTTTCCCGACGTAATGTTGGGGAAAACAGAGGCATCAATCACGCGAAGCCGCTGAACACCGTGAACACGGAGCCGGGCGTCAACAACCGAGCTTCGCGCATCTGGCCCCATGCGGCAGGTCGAGCAGGGGTGGTAAACGGTGTCGGCCCGGTTCCGAAAATCTTCCAGCAGCGCGGCATCGCCTTGCAGATGCGCCCCCGGAACCAATTCTTCGGTTATGATGTCTGCCAATGGGGCGCTACGCACCAGCGCGCGCAGCATGCGGTTGCCGGCCATCGCTTCATCAATATCTTGCTGCGTCGACAGATAATTAGGCTGAATCACCGGATAATCGTCTGGATCGGCGGAGCGCAGTTTGAGCCATCCCTGGCTTGTCGGGCGACAGCTGTTGAACGACAGCAGAAAGGCCGAGAAAGGATCAGGATTGAGCAGCTTCCTGTCGGACAAGGGCGTCTGTGTATAGCTGACCGGGCTGAAATAAAGTTGAAGATTGACGCGCGGAGCATCGGGGCTGCTGCGCACAAAGCCGCCGCCTTGATTGACGCTCATCGAAAGAGGTCCGCCGCGGTTCCACATATAATGAAGCCCAGCACGGATTTTTCCCATCAGAGGGCGAAGCTCATCATTGAGCGTGGGCACCGATGTTTTGTAAAAATAGCTGACGGCCAGATGGTCTTGCATATGCTGACCAACTGCAGGGGCATTGTGGATGACATTAATGCCGAGCGCCTGCAAATGTGTCCCATCGCCAATGCCGGAGAGATTGAGCAATTGGGGGGAATTAATCGCCCCACCGGATAAAATGACCTCGTGGCGCGCAAAGGCCTGTTTCAGCGTTTTGCCATGCCGATATTCGACACCAACGGCCTGAGTGCCTTCAAAGAGAATGCGCGTGGCGTGGCTGCGCGTTCTTAAGGT
>JAGWVG010000358.1 GCA_018970965.1 Alphaproteobacteria bacterium
CATATTCAGAATAAGGAACTGGCGGGGGAAATGAGCGTCCTCTCGATTTTCGGGACGATGCGGTACGTCATTCGCACGATGCTGCATTACCCGCAAATTTGGGAAACTGCGTTGACCTGTATTGAACAAGGCATTCGCATTGGTCGCCAATCCGACCCGTTCTGGATGGCGAAGATGGAAGATGTTTGGCACGTGCCCTTGGAAGAGGCCCGCGCGAAGCTGGGCGTGCGCGGCGCGGTTGATTTAGATACGCAAAAGGAAGGCGATTTCTGGGGCGGCCAACGGACGACGCTTTAAAGCGCGACCGGAAACCGCATCAGTCGTTGTGCGATCGTCTTGGCGGCGGGGTCAAAACGCTGGCTGGCGTTGAGCCCGCCGGGCAATGCACCTTCCATCACAACATTCAACGCGCACGGCCCCGGTAGATCGTAAACCGTCACGCGAAAATCTCCCAAATCAGGCAGCCAATCGCGCAAGGCTGTTTCAGTCAGCGCGCGACGCAGGGCCGAGAGATGCTGGGGCTGGCGGGCGATGATGCCTATGTTGATCGTCTCGCCCTTTTCGCCACTTCGGGCAAAGGCAAGGTTTTCGAGCGTTGTCTGCGTGGTTGATGCTGTTTCCAATTTTGGTGCCTGCGCGCGCCTGACCATAAGCGGCGCAAAGCTTGGCCGGTTTGGATCGGGGCAGGGCAATCCATCGACCAGAGGCACGGCGCGTGCGCGATCCACCGTGAAGCAAATAAGGTGCATCATCGGCGCCACTTGCGGACCAAAAGCCACGCTGGTTCCGGGCGACATTGCGGAAATTGCGGCAAATTGTTCGCGTACAAACATTTGTGCCGCCAGCATCTCTTCATGTTCGGCCACAAGTTTGAGGATCACTTCCTCCTCGCCCCCAAAGATGACAGCCTCAGTACGCTGCCAATCCGCCATATTGCGGCCGCGCAGCATCAATGAGCCGCGCGCAAAGAGGGCGGCGGCCTGTTTGGCGGCGCGTTCCTTAGCGGCGGGCCCAACAACCGGTTGATACGCCGTGGCACGCCAGCCAGAATCCCAAGTGGCACAGGCTTTGAGGGTGGCAGGTGGCGGATAACCTTTTGCGCCGGAGACGCGGACGCGATCTGGGCCAATTTCTTCAATCGATACTTCGGCCATATCGCAGGTCACATCGGGCACGAAATAGGCTTGCGGATCGCTGACTTCATACAGCATTTGCTCGGCCACAGTTCCGCGTGACACGAGGCCGCCGGTGCCTTCGGGCTTGGTGAGGATGCAACTGCCATCGGCAAAGCTTTCAGCAATCGGCGCGCCGATATTCTCCCAGCCCTGCACATCGCGCCAATCGGTAAAGGTGCCGCCAGTTGATTGTGGCCCGCACTCAATTAAATGGCCCGCCAATGTGCCGCCGGCAAGCTGATCCCAATCTTCTGATCCCCAGCCAAATTCATGAATAAGGGGCCCAAGCGCCAGTGCGGAGTCCACCACACGACCCGTAATCACAATATCTGCACCGGCATTGAGCGCGGCAGCGATGGGGAAGGCGCCAAGATAGGCATTGCAGCTGGTGATGCCAGAAGCAGGGAAGGGCGCGCCAGTAAACATGTCTTGCACATTGGCAAAGTCGGCCAACTGGCCCATCAAATCATCGCCCGAAATGCAGGCGACCTTCAAC
>JAGWVG010000359.1 GCA_018970965.1 Alphaproteobacteria bacterium
ATAGGACTCTGCATTGCCCTTGGGCGCATCCAACATCGCGATGACCACATAACGCGGGGCGTCCATTGGGAAGGCTGCCGCAAATGTCGACACGTTCACATGGCGCGAATATCCGCCCGCACCGGGCTTTTCCGCGGTCCCCGTTTTGCCGCCGACGCGCATCCCAAGGACATCGGCCTTTTTGCCCGTGCCGTCTGTCACAATCAGGCGCAGCAATTTGCGAATGGTGTCGCTTGTTTGTTGCGTAATCACCCGATGGCCGGGGGTGGCCCGGCCCGGCGCGACCTTAACCAGCGTCGCCGGACGCAAAATGCCGCCATTAACAAGAGCGGCATAGGCTGTCGCCAGTTGCAGCGGGGATACGGCAATGCCGTGACCATAGGCGGTCGTCATGGTCGTCGTGCGCGCCCAGAATCCGGGGACAAGCGGACGTCCCTTTTCCTTCAGCTCAATGGAGGGCACATCGTAAAAGCCCATACGCCGGAAAAGCGCTTCCATCCGCTGTGGCCCCATCTGATCGGCAATTTGCGCCGTGACGATGTTCGATGAATGGACAAGCGTTTCCGGCACGTTGAGCCAGCGGTTCAACGGGTGGTCATCCTTGATCTTAAACTTACCAATGACCAGCGGAGCGGTGGCATCATAGCGCTTGGAAAGACTGGTGATCACACCTGCATCCATTGCGCCTGCCATGGTAATGGGCTTGAAGGTCGAGCCAAGCTCATACACGCTTTGCGTCACGTTGTTGCGCAGCGATTCCGGGTTCACGCGGCGGATGTTGTTCGGGTTAAACACGGGCAAGGACACCATCGCCAACAGCTCGCCCGTATGCACATCCAACACCAAGCCGGTCGCGCCGAGCGCCTGATGGCTCACCATGGCGGTGGACAGCTCAGATTCCATCGCCGCCTGCACACGCTTATCAATTGAAAGCGCGACGGGCTCTCGCCGCGTCGGATCTGCCAATTGCTTGTCCAGCGCACGTTCCATGCCCATAACGCCATGGCCATCGGCATCCGTATAGCCCAGCACGTGCGCCGCGAGCGTCAATTGCGGATAAAGCCGTTCAGGCTCCCGCGAAAAGGCCATTGCCGGCTCTCCCAGCGCATTCACTTGGGCAACCAGTTCCGGCATGGCGCGGCGACGCAAATAGGTGAAGCGCACGCGCGACTTGAGCAGATCCAGATATTGCTGTTCTGTCCGCTCGGGCATCAGAGCGGCCAATTTGGGCGCCAAATCTTCTGGCTTATTAAGCAGTCGGTTCGCATGGATTCCAATGGACCACGCATCCATCGTGCGCGCCAAAACCTCGCCATTGCGGTCGACTATATCAGCACGCGCACCGGCTTGATTGGCCGTTGCCGCATAAGCATCACCCGAGCCCGAAAAAATCGTCAGCCACATAAGCCGCAGCGCGATGACCCCGGCCACCGCGCTGAACAAAAGCATCAGGACCATCAACCTTTGGTGCGCAATCGCGAGCGACTGACCTTTCACCTCAGCATGACGTGTCCGGCTGGGCCGGGCGACGGATGCGGTCACTGGGCCGATTTGCCCTTTCCACCTCCGGCCTGGCTTTCATTGGCCGCGCGTACGAGGATTTCACTAAAGGTGCGCTGATCGACCAATTTGCGATCAAGCATAGCAAAACGTTGCGGTTTGGCCGCA
>JAGWVG010000360.1 GCA_018970965.1 Alphaproteobacteria bacterium
CAAATGCGGCAACTAATGCCAATTTTGGTTGCTGCTCGTGCCGATGCCAAGTCCAGCCCATCGGCATAGATAAATTCGCGCGCATGATCGACTTCGCAGCCGAGGGCGACCGCATAGCGGCGCGGGGTGCGATCATAGCTGCCCGTTGCTTTTACCAGCCCCTTCGCCATGGAAACATAGCGCACCCCATCAGGGGTTTCGGCCAATTGCACCAAGATGCGATCTGGAATGGCGACGGCTTCATGCACAATCCATAAGGGGCAAGCGCCGCCAAATCGTGCAAATTGCAGCCGCGTCGCTGAATGCCGCTTGGTGATATTGCCCGCCATATCGACGCGACAGAAAAAGAAGGGCACGCCGCGCGCGCCGGGCCGTTGCAAGGTAGAGAGGCGGTGACAGGCTTGTTCAAAACTCACGCCAAAGCTTTGGCGCAACCGATCAATATCATGTCGGACGGCGCGGGCTTCTTCCCGAAAGCGCGAATACGGCATAAGCAGCGCGCCGGCCGCGTAATTGGCAAGGCCAATAGAGAGCAGCTGGCGCGCAGCAGCCGTGCGCAAACTGGCGGCTTCAACAACAGCGCTTATTTCATCTTTCAGCGCCAAGGCCGTCAATTGATGCGCGAGTTGAAAGCGCTGGCTTTCGATGGGCTGTGCGCCATCTATGATTAAGTGGCCCATTTCTGCGTCAAAATCACGAAGGCCGTGCTGCGCGGAATAAACCAACGAGACAGAGAGGGCGTTGCGCAAGTAAAGTTCTAGGGCTTCGCGCGCCGGGGTGGCTTGCGGACCGCGTAAACGATCTCCCAAAGCCTCTGCGGCGCGATCCAAAATATCGACGTAATTTCCCGCATTATGGAACCAATCGCGCACTTCTTCCCAAGGCAGACGGCTGCCGGACGATTGGTCGGCCCCCATTGCTTCGTCAATAATCTGCAAACGTTGCCCCGCATTGCGATAGGCGGCGTGCAGTTGCACAAATTGATCTGCCAAAGCGGGTTGTTGTTCTGCAATGCGGGCCAATTGATCGGCGCTTAGGGGGCTGGTGAAAAGCGGATCAGCTGCGGCCTCGCGCAAGGCGGCGAAGCGTCTTGTGGCGACATCTTCCTCTAAATCCTGCCAATCAAGCGGAAAGTCGCGCGCAAGAATTTCCATAAGCGCCGGGGTGAGGGGGCGATCATCGCTTTCCAATTGCGAGAGATAAGAGACGGAGATGCCCAGGCGTGCAGCCATATCAGCCTGTTTGAGGGTGAAGTCTGCACGTAACGCCCGCAGCTTGGCGCCTGCGAAAATCCGGCGCCGCATGGTGCCAGGCATGGGCTTCGATATGTCCATGGCGCGATTATGCCCAGCTTGTCCAGATTTTGCAAACTTAGACTTTGCAACTTTGCAAATTCACATTGGACATTGTCCCCATCTGGTCGCAAAAGCGACGCTTCAATTTTTAGGGGATCGCCATGTCATCGAACATCGCAGAGCTCGAAAAGCGCCGTGCTGCTGCCCGTATGGGCGGGGGGCAAAAGCGCATTGACGCGCAACATGCCAAAGGTCGCCTGACCGCGCGTGAACGGCTTGATGTGCTTTTGGATCAAGGCTCGTTTGAAGAGCTGGATATGTATGTCGAGCATAATTGCGTCGACTTTGGCATGGAGGCGACCAAGATCCC
>JAGWVG010000361.1 GCA_018970965.1 Alphaproteobacteria bacterium
GGGATGGCGTCAGACAGTGCTTTTGTGATCGAAAAGCTCGTTCCCATGCGCGTTGGAGACAAGCAAGATATCGGCCCATTCTCGGTTACGTTTGAGTCGATGCAACAGGTTCCCGGCCCGAATTATGATGCGCTTCAGGCCAATATGCGGGCCGAAAAGGCCAATGGAGATAGCGTTCGCCTTCAGCCCGCGCTGCATCGCTTTTTCAATCCGGCGATGGTCACCAACGAAGCAGGTATTCGCACCTTTTGGAATGGCCAGTTGTATCTGGTTGTGGGTGATGAACGCCCCGGCAATGCGTGGGTGATCCGCATGTGGTGGAAGCCCTTCATCACCTTGATCTGGCTGGGCGGCGTTTTGATCGCAATGGGAGGGGCGCTGTCGCTGCTGGGGCGGGTTCGGCGCGATGGCCTGCTTGGCACATCCAAAAAGGCAAAAGCGGCATGACGCGAAAGTGGATTTTCTGGCTGCCACTGCTGGTCACCGTCGCGCTGTTTGTCACGTTTTTGACAGCGCTCGTGCGGCCAAGTGATCGCCTGATTGCCTCCCAATTGGTCGGCAAGCCCATTCCAGCCTTTTACGCACCTGCGGCTTTGCCAGGGCAGATGGGAACGCGATATCAGGATTACGCGGATGGTAAGCCCAAACTCTTGAATGTTTTTGCCAGCTGGTGCGGCCCCTGTGTCGAGGAGATACCCGTTCTCTTGCAGTTGCAGGCGATGGGTGTGGAAATTAACGGTGTGGCCATTCACGATCGGCCACAGGATTTGGCCCGGTTTTTCGCCGAAAACGGTAATCCCTATACGCGCGTGGGCTTGGATCAAGGCGGGCAAGCTCAGATGGCTTTTGGCTCTTCAGGTGTGCCAGAAACCTTCATCATTGACGGGCAAGGCCGCGTGATCGATCAGCATATTGGCGTGATTACGCAAAGTGAGATTCCCGCGATCCTGGCAAAGTTAAAGGCGCACTGATGCGGTATTTGATCGCCTCGCTATTGCTGGTTGCAGCGCAACCGATTTGCGCACGTGACTATGCTGACGAGTCTTTGCCAGACCCGCGGCAAGAGGCGCAAGCCGTCGCCCTCATGGACACGCTGCGATGCGTTGTGTGCCAAGGCCAGCCTATTTCCGGGAGTAATGCCGATCTTGCACGCGACATGCGCAGATTGGTACGTGAGCGGATTGAACGGGGGGACCGGCCAGAGGCGGTGCGGGCCTGGTTGGTCAGTCGCTATGGTCAATGGATCAGTCTCAAACCAGAGATGAATGAGATGACAGCACCCCTTTGGGCAGTGCCTCTCTTGGCACTGTTGGGTGCGGCTATGCTTTATGTTCGGCGTGCAAAGCGAAAGGCGCGGTAATGGCTTGGTTTGGAGTTTTCGCGCTGTGTGCGCTCACTTTTGGTGGGCTTTGGTGGTCCGGCAAATGTTCGCGCCAGGCACTTGAGTTGCTTGGCGCGGCGCTCATGCTGGCCATCGTCGGCTATGCTTGGCAGGGCAGTCCCAACCAGCCCGGGTTTTCGGCCCAAGCATTATCCAGCAACTAGTCCCGGCGCAATTTGCGACGCGCGGCGCGGGCCACGCCTTACTGTTTTCGCAACGGCACCCAATCCGCAAAGGTCGGCTTGTCGCTGACGCGGTATAGGAATCCGCCACGGTTCCGATAG
>JAGWVG010000059.1 GCA_018970965.1 Alphaproteobacteria bacterium
CGCCAGATTGCGTCTTCAAACCAATCAATATCCCACAGCGTGCTCCGCATGCCATTTGGTGCGGGGTTGAGCCCAATGCCATGGCCGGCCAGCTTATAGGTGAGCAGATAACGATCGCTGTTCAATGTTTGCGCAAAAAAGGATTTCGCAGCCTTTTCATAGCCAACTGTTGGGTCTTGATTGCCCGCAATCAGCAAAAGGGGTGCGGTGATTTCGGCGAGCCCATCTTTGCCCCACACGCTGGTGTCTCCACCTCCAGCAGGTGCCATCGCAACAATCGCCTTTACCCCGGGCACCTTTGCCAAAGCCGCATCCGATCCTCCGCGGGCAAGCTTTTTCAGCCAGCCATCGGCGACGGCATTCATAATGGGATGGTTGGGGTCCAGGCTGGCGCCGCCAGCTGTCAAAACCCCATAGCCGCCCTGCGAAAAGCCAATTAATGCGACATTTTCGGGGTCAATCTGTGATCCCAAGCTAGACCGGAGTTGCTTTGCCACAAAGCTAATATCGACGGGTCGGTTATAATTGGGGGCCGCGCTGATGATTGGCTTTGCAACATAGCGATTAGGGTCCACATGGCGGATCGCTGCGACAACATAGCCTTTTGACGCGAGATTTTCTGTCAGCCAAGTCATCAACCGTGGGTCATTGCCATAGCCGTGCGACAAGATCACCAAGGGATGGCTTCGTCCCACAGGCTTAGCGTTGAGCGCTGCTGATCCCGGAAGAGAAAAGGCTGTCGGCGGATGCGGCGGCTCTCCCCAAAGGGTGCCGCGATAGACCATGCAAGGTGCCGATTTGCTGATCCCTGCCGGATACCAGATATCCACTTGCAGTGGCCGATCTCGCAGCCCGACGGCACCCGTTATCGGATCAGGATGTTCTAAATCTGGCTGCGCTTTATGAACGAAGGTAACCGATCGAAACCCCACGCCCAGCTTCCCCATGGGCGCAAGTTCTGGCGCATCCACGCCGATATTGGCTGGGCCTTGGCGTATGGCGCAGGCCAGACTGGGCGTCGCTAGGCTAGAGGCGGCCAGCCCCGCCAAGAGGCTCAACAGCAGATTACGCTTCATCGCTGACCGCCGATCCACTTGGCCATTTCAATTGCTCCTCAATCCATGGATATCGCGACTTTACACCGGAAAATGTCTTGTCGCGCAACACGCGTTGACACACTGAAGCCGTGAGCCTTGGAATATCGCCAAGTTCAGACGCGCGTGCGATGACCTGAATCTGGCGTGCAAAGCGCCCGCGCCGCATCGGTTCTGGCCTGAGCGCGTCGTGCAATTCTGGCACGGCAGCGAGGCAGACCGGGGTGGTGATCGTCCAGCCAAGGCCAGCGGCGACAAGGCCCAATTGCTGGTGAGAGGATTCGACATCAATGAGATTGGGCAGCTTCAATTTCATTCGAACGATTTGACGTTCAATCTGTTGACCAGTCCCCGTCAGGCGCGAGAAGCGGATGAGAGGGAGGCCAATAGCCTCGGCAGTAAGGTCCGTCGGGCCAGCATAATGTTTTGGGAAAACAAGAATGAAGCTTTCTTCCAGCACCGGGTGCAGCTCCAGCGCGCCGCGATGTTCCAGATTGAAGCTGCCGGAAATCAGCATATCAATGTCGCGCGCCAAAAATTCGGCCTGATGCTCCATTGAAATGCCCGAGCGAATGTTCCAGCGATCCGCCCTTGGCCGCAACTCGCTCAACAGGGCGGTCGTCAACTCATTGGCGAGGCTGAAAGACATAGCCACGGTTACGCTGGAAATCGGTAAATTGGCGCCTTCGCGCACATCATCATAGGTGGCACGTGCTTGCGTGATAAGCGCCTGCCCGCGTGCAAACAGGGTCTTGCCGCTGGCCGTTAGGCCCATTGGCCGCATTGCGCGGTCAAACAGCGGCGCGCCGATGCCTTGTTCTAGCCGGGCGATTGTCTGCGACACCGCGGACTGGGTGACTTGAAGATGGGTCGCACATTGCGACATGCCGCCCAGCTCAACAGTCATCACAAAGACTTCCAGCGCGTGAAGATCAAATTCTTGCGGAAGCTTCATGGTTGGTGGCGCCCTTATATATCCAATGAGAAGATATTAGATCGCCTAATACTATTCATAAAAACACGCCTCGGCCTATGCCTTTTCGAGATTGCCCTTTGCAAAATTTTACATGGCTCTGCTGGCGCTTATTGGATGCGCGCTCCCTGCCGGCGCAATTCGCGCTGAACCGCGGTGATGTCGACATCCGCAAAGCCTGTATCGGTTTGGATGGAAAGGGCCGCGGCGACGCCAGCACCTTGCCCTGCAACGGCGCAGCACATCATATTGCGGACGGCTGCATGGCTGATCTTGTCGCCCCCAATGGCACGGCCTGTAACGAGGAGATTTTTGACGCCCTTGGGCAGCATTGATCGATAAGGCACGTGGAAATATCGCCCCGTCGTTGGGAGGATCAAATACCCATAGCCATCGATAAACTCCGGGAAGATGCCAATGCTATCGTCAAAGCGCGCTTGGCCACGCACATCGTCTCCCGTCATATTATAGGCAGCATCAATTTTGCGCGTGTCCCGAATGCCCAATGTCATCCCAAAATTGCGCAGCTTGGCCGTTTCACAGCCGGGCATATAGGCGCGCAAGGCGTTGATCGCATGCATCGCCTGTTTGCGACCAGCCATTTCGCCATGCGTCAGCGCGTCAGGGTCGGTGCCATCGAGATACAGATGCACCATGTTGAGATAGGTCAGGTCGCCTTGATCTGACACAGTGCCCCAAGTGCCGGCAATCGTCGCGAGGCTTTCAGGGATCAGACCGGCTTCAAGCGCCTTTTGGAACGGCTTGCGCAAGAAGGGGGAGAACATCTCATCCTCCTTGCCATCGGTAATGACTTCCCATTCTCCACCGACCGCCCAATCGCCATAGCTTTGCGGATCAGCCTTCACCGCCTCAATGAAGCGCGTTTTGTTGACGCCTGACATGGAGAACATGACCGAGACGGACATCATTTCGTCAACCGGATGCTTATGAGTGAGGGCCCCCGCGCGATGC
Source organism: Alphaproteobacteria bacterium (assembly GCA_018970965.1). GTDB lineage: Bacteria > Pseudomonadota > Alphaproteobacteria > Sphingomonadales > Sphingomonadaceae > Aquisediminimonas. The sequence continues at coordinate 3,040 of JAGWVG010000059.1, forward strand.
GCGATATCGGCATCGCCTGTCGCGTCAATGATGCGCTTGGCAAGAATGGCCTCGCGGCCTGCCTTGCTTTCCACAATGATGCCGCGGATTGTGTCGCCCTCCATGATAGGGGCAACAAAGAGGCGGTGAAGCATGGGAATGACGCCGGCCTCTTCCACCAATGTGTCAGCCACGCACTTAAAAGCTTCGGCATCCAGACTGTGGCTGATGGATTGAGGCTCTGGCATGGCCGCGCCCATTTCCTTGGCGCGCTCTTCAAATTCGCGGCCAATGCCTTCGCTATCGACGGTTTCGGGGTGGCGATACCAAGCGAAGCCTTCGACACCCACTTGCGTGATATTGCCGCCAAAACAGCCATAGCGTTCGAGCAGGATCGTTTCCGCACCCGCCCGTGCCGAAGCCAGCGCAGCCGCAAGGCCGCCGGGGCCTGAACCGACGACGAGGACTTCTGTTTCGCGAATGACGTCTATTTGCCGCGCGGGTTCATGGATAATGCGTGTCATCGTTGCGCTTCTTGCCAGTTGGGCGCGGTATAAAAAGGCGCGTTGGACGGTGCGAGCATTGGCTTGCCCAGAATATGGTCAGATGCCTTTTCCCCAATCATAATGGTTGGGGCGTTGAGATTGCCTGTCGTGATGCTGGGCATCACCGAGCTATCGACGATCCGCAAGCCCGTAACACCCAGAACCCGCAATTCTGGGTCAACTACAGCCATTGGATCATCCACTGCCCCCATTTTGCAGGTGCAAGAGGGGTGAAGCGCGCTTTCGACATGTTCGGCAATGAAGGCGTCAATCTGATCATCCGTCACGCACGCAGCGCCGGGCTGAATTTCGCGCCCGCGCCAGGGTGCAAAAGCAGGTTGTTGGAAAATTTCGCGCGTCAGGCGGACACAGGCACGCATTTCCGCCCAATCATCAGGGTGGCTCATATAATTGAAAAAGATTTTGGGTGCGTCATGCGGATCGGCGCTGCGCAGCGTCACGCTGCCGCGGCTCTTGGAGCGCATTGGCCCAACATGCGCTTGAAAGCCATGCTCACTCGCAAGTGAGCTGCCGTCATAATTAATCGCCATGGGGAAGAAGTGATATTGAATGTCAGGATAGGGGATGCCCGGGCGGCTGCGAATAAAGCCGCAGCTTTCAAAATGATTGGTCGCCCCAATCCCACGCCGGAAGAACAGCCACTCCGCGCCTGCCAAGGCTTTGCCAAGCAAATTGGCTTGCCCATAGAGCGACACAGGCTTGGTGCAGGCCATTTGAAAATAAAATTCTAGATGATCCTGCAAATTGGCGCCAACACCCGGCCGGTCCGCAATGACTGGGATGCCATGTGCGCGCAGTTCGGCCGCCGGGCCAATGCCCGAAAGCTTTAGCAATTGCACCGAGTTGATCGGCCCGCCTGAGAGGATTACCTCTCGATTTGCCCTGACCTCAAAGCTTTTGCCCCCGCGTTCATAGGCAAGGCCAATGGCGCGTTTGCCCTCAAACAAGATGCGCGTCGCCAGCGCATGCTGCACGATATGAAGATTGGGCCGTTTGCGCGCTGGGTAGAGATAAGCTTTCGCCGCCGAACAGCGCGTGCCGTTTCGCACCGTCATATCCATGCGGCCAAAGCCTTCTTGGCGAAAACCATTATAATCTTCGGTCAGTGCATAACCGGCTTGCTGCGCGGCTTCGAGCCAGGCGTGGTGCAGCGGGTTCTTCAGCGTGCCATAGGTTGTTGAGAGAGGGCCATCGCCGCCGCGATAGGTGTCGCCGCCCTCTTTGCGGCTTTCGGCGCGTTTGAAATAGGGCAAGACATTGGCATAGCCCCACCCCGTTGCGCCATGATCATTCTGCCAGCCTTCAAAGTCCATCGGGTTGCCGCGGACATAGACCAAGCCATTGATCGATGATGATCCGCCCAAGCCTTTGCCACGCGGGCAATTGAGCCGCCGATTATTTAACGCGGGTTCCGGCTCGCTTTCATAGCCCCAATTATATTTTTTGCTGTGCATGGGGTAGGCAAGAGCTGCAGGCATCTGAATGAAAATGGATCGATCTGACCCGCCAAATTCCACCAAGAGAACTTTATTTTGTCCATCCTCGCTGAGCCGATTGGCAAGCACGCAGCCCGCCGAGCCCGCGCCGACGATGATGAAATCATATGCCTCGCTCATCCGCGTGCCCTTTGATGCAGCGTAAGCAGGCCGCGCAACGTGCCCAGCATCATCAGCAGCAAGACTGCAATTAACGGCAGTCCGGCCGCAATTGCGCCGGCCTGAAGCGATTCAAGCCCACCGCTCAGAAGCAGCACGACCCCAATCCCGCCCACTGCGAACAGCCAGATCACTTTTTGGCGCAGCGAGGTATCCGTTCGCCCGCCGGCAGTCATGGAATCGATGACCAATGTGCCTGAATCCCAGCCTGTTACGAAGAAAATCATAATCAGGCAGACAGTAATGAATGAGGTGATTTGTGCGAAGGGGAGTTGGCCGAGCAGCAAAAATAATTGCTGATCAAGCGTGGCCTTTGCCAGACCTGCGGCATCGCCTGCAACAATTTGCGCAATGCTTGCATCGCCAAAGATGGTCAGCCAGAGAATGCCAAGCAAGCTCGGCGCAATCAGCGCACCCGCCATAAATTCGCGGACGGTGCGGCCCAGCGAAATACGCGCCATAAACATGCCGACGAACGGCGCCCAGCTGACCCACCAGGCCCAATAATAGACCGTCCAATCATGAAAGAAGCTGGCATCGGCGCGGTCGGTTGCGGCTGACAGCGCGGGAAGCGCGCGCAGATAAGCGCCGATATTGGTGGCAACATCTGTCATCAGCGACACGGCCCCACCTGTCACCAACACGAATAGCAAGAGGCCAAAGGCCACCCACAAATTAAGCTCGCTCAAGATGCGGATGCCGCGATCAATTCCGCCTCGGACAGACAAAAAGGTGACGCCTCCCATGACCAAGATCAGCGCGATGATTGAGCCCGCGGTTTCGGGAATATGATAAAGGAGGCTTACCCCCGCCATTGCCTGTTTTGCACCAAGGCCCAGCGACGTAGCGAGGCCAAACACAGTGGCCAGCACGGCCAAAATCTCTATCGCGTCGCCCGCGCGGCCCCATACGGATTTGCCCATTAATGGGTAAAACGTGGATCGGATCGAAAGTGGCATGTTGAAATCATAGGCAAAGACAGCAAGCCCAAGCCCAACCAGCGCGAAAATCGCCCAGGGGTGGAGCGACCAGTTATAAATCGTGGCCGCCATTGCCAGCGTGCGCGAGGCATCTGCATTGCCCACAGCGCCGCCCAATGGCGCTGCACTGCCGCCTGCCATTGCCGCCATAAAATGGCTTACAGGTTCGCCCACGCCGTAAAAAATCAAACCAATCCCCATGCCCGCGCCGAAAAGCATCGAGAACCAGGATAGCCGCGAATAATCAGGCGTGGCCCCTGCGCCGCCAAGACGGATTTTTCCCAAAGGGGAAAGGGCAATCGCAACGCAAAAGAGCAAGATGAGATTGCCAGCTGACATAAACAGCCAATCAAAATGCGTTACCGCACCAATCCGCAGCCCGGCAAAAAAGGCGGCAGACCCTTGAGGGGACATTATGCTGTAAAGCACCACGCAGAGCGACAAGAACGCGGTCGGGAAGAAAACGGCAGGGTTGATCTGCATACCTGCCCAGAGGCGATTGGATGCGCCATAATCTTGCGTATCAATGTCGCGCGTCCAATCACTCATTGCATCCCCCCCTTTAATTTTCTGTTATTCTGAAGCGACTTGGGTGAGCGCCGTCCATAGCCAAGGGGCAAAGCTGCGCCAGACCTCCACATGGAACCGGTCTGCCGCCTCGCGTTCGACAATGATTTCAACAGTCTCAAAAATCGTTCGGGTGGCGCGGCCAATTGCAAAGCCTGCGAGATCCAGCGGGCAACCAGCGGATAGCACCTCTATGGCGCGCTCACCTTCGACAATCAGGCCAATATTGCGGTGGCTGATGTCTGTCACCGCGACCAGCTTGCCGTGCGCATCGGGCAGGGCCGCGCCGTCGGCTGTGCGCAGCATCCACTCATCTGGCCCAAGACAGGCAACGCCATTGGCTGTGGCCCCAATCGTCGTGGGGACATCAACACCCAAAATGGCTTTCACATCAGTGGCAGAGCGCGCCCTTAACGAAAAACGCGCCATGGCAGGCGCCGGGCGGATGGTGACCTGACGCCCAGCATAGGCATCCGCAGGGACGGGTTCTGCCCGGGTAAGAAGATCAGACATGGAGGCGGGCTCCTTCTGTATCGTAAAACACCATTGAGCTGATCGTTGCGACATGCGTCTTGCCGGGCATGGGGATGTAGATTTTTTCGCCCATTTTTTCATGCCCGCCCGCAACCAGTGCCAGCGCGATAGAGCGGCCAAGCGTCTCGCTCCAATAAGATGAAGTGACATGGCCAATCATCGTCATAGGCACGGGCTGATTGGGGTCCGCCACAATTTGTGCGCCTTCTTCGAGAACGATATTGGGGTCATCGGTCAACAGGCCAACCAACTGCTTGCGGCCCGCAGCCACCAGGTCGGGCCGGGCGAGCGATCGTTTGCCAACAAAGTCGGGCTTTTTCTTGCCAACGGCCCAGTCGAGCCCCGCGTCAAAGGGCGTCACCGTGCCATCGGTATCCTGCCCAACGATGATAAAGCCTTTTTCTGCGCGCAGCACATGCATCGTCTCGGTGCCATAAGGCGTGATGTCATATGGCGCGCCTTCGGCCATCAGCCGTTCCCATAGTGCGCGGCCATAGGCCGAGGGCACGTTGATTTCAAAGCCCAGCTCGCCCGTAAAGCTGACGCGGAACAAGCGGGTCGGGATGCCGCAAATGCGCCCTTCACGAACCGCCATATGCGGGAAAGCCTCGGGCGATAGGTCAATGTCTTCTACCAGCGGCTCCAGCAGCTTGCGCGCCATTGGGCCTTGCAGCGCGATGACGGCATATTGCTCAGTCGTGCTGGTCAGCCAGACATTCAGGTCGGGCCATTCGGTCTGGAGATAATCCTCCATCATGTTCAGCACGCGCGCAGCGCCGCCCGTCGTGGTCGTCAGGTGGAAGCGGTCCTCCGCCAGACGCGCGGACACCCCATCATCGGTGATGAAGCCATCTTCTTTCAGCAATAGACCATAGCGGCACCGCCCCGGCGCCAGCGACTTCCACGGATTGGTGTACATGCGGTTGAGGAATTCCGCCGCATCAGGGCCAACAACTTCAATCTTGCCCAGCGTTGAGGCATCGAAAATGCCAACCGATGTGCGCACGGCACGGCATTCGCGGTTGACCGCTGCGTGCATATCTTCACCCGGCTTGGGGAAATAGCGTGCGCGCCGCCATTGTGCGACCAGTTCAAACACCGCGCCATGGTCTTCCGCCCAGCTATCGATATTCGTCTTGCGCGTTGCTTGAAACAGCGCGTCTTTTGCATGACCCGCCAGCGCGCCAAAGGTCTGCGGTGTATAGGGCGGGCGAAAGGTGGTGAGGCCAATATCTGTGACGGGCTTTGCCAACGCACCTGACGCAATTTGCAGACCGTTGAGATTGGACGTCTTGCCCTGATCAGTCGCCATGCCATTGGTGGTGTAGCGCTTGATATGCTCAATCGAGCGGAAGCCCTCCTGCACGGCCAG
>JAGWVG010000060.1 GCA_018970965.1 Alphaproteobacteria bacterium
AGTGGGGAGCGATGGCAGCGATCTGCGCGCCATCATCCGCGAAGTGCAAGTCTATGTAGATTTAGAAACCCACCGGCCCAAACCTCTGCCCGATTTGGTGCGCGAGAAATTTACCGAATTTGATCAGCGGCCCCTAGCGACAATCCGGGGCGAGGCGCTTTAACGCCGCCATATATCTCAAAAGAAAAGGCAGCCGGCGGATGAGTCCGCGCGGCTGCCAAAAGCCCGACGAGAGATAGGGGGAGTGTCTTCGGGCGAAACCTGTCTGTCTAAAGACGGGCTAAATTAGCGCGCCTTTTCGTTGCACTTGGCCAGCTGTTCCGCTGTGAAGTCTTGGCCGTTGGCCGAGAAAGCGGCAACCTTGCCAATTTCACGTGCGGCGGACGCGCAGACGATTTCCGGGCGGCTGCTGGCCTTGGTCGCAACGCAAGCCTGGCCGGCGCACTTCCAAAGAACATCGCGCGCGACAACCGTGTTCGCGGCCGAGAAGGCGGCCTCAGGAACCAAGCGATAGCCGGGCGTGCCAGCCATGGCATCGGTCGCCGTGCCAGCAAATAGAGTGGCCGAAGTTGCAAGTGCAGCAAGAGCAATAAGGGTACGCATGGGGGAGGTCCTTTCACCGATTTTTCAGTTGCGAATCACTACCTATCTAAATAGATTGCAAGTTGCAACTGAAAACTGATTTTATTTGCGTCGACGTAATTTTGCATTAGCCTGACGCGCGTTAGATGGGTGTGAGAGGTGAAAGATCAATGGGTGAGCTGAAAGAAGATCTGTCTGCCATTGGCTGCGGCTTGCCGGCTGCCTTGGAAGCGATGGGAGAACGTTGGTCTTTCCTCATCCTGCGTGCAGCCTTTAACGGCTTGCATCACTTTGAAGAATTCCAATCTACGCTGGGTATTGCCCGCAATATTCTGGCCAACCGACTCGGGCGGCTGGTCGATCATGGTATTTTGGCGCGCCAACCCATGCCCGATGATCGCCGCAAGATTGAATATCGCCTGACGGAAAAGGGCGCCGATTTGCTGCCCGCCATGCTGGCGCTGCGCCAATGGGGGGAAACATGGGAAACCGGCGTGCCATCGACCCCAGTTCTTGTTGATACGCGGGATGGTCAGCCGATTCGTAAAGTGACCATTCAGGCGCATGACGGCCGCGCCTTACAATTGGGCGATATGTGCTGGCGCCATGCGCATGACATTACGCCGTTGGAAACACCCCCACGGCTGCAAGTGGTTGCTTAATCACACCTGATTTAACATGAAATAAAAAAAGGCCCGGCCGCACACAGCGCCGGGCCTTTTTTTATGCCATCTGCGCAAACAGACGCTTAGTCGTAATCACCGCCCAAATTCTGGTTACGCGGCGGAGCTGCTGCGGTGAGGCGCAGCGCTTCAGCCGCGCTGGTGAGCGAGGTCATTTCATCTGCCTCAACTTCATCATCAATGCGGACACGCTGCAAGCCGCCAACAATCGCTTCCTGCAGTTCGTCCGTGCGAATCGTTTCTTCGGCGATCTCACGCAGCGCAACGACCGGGTTTTTATCGCGATCGCGATCCAACGTCAGTTCCGCGCCGCCCGAAATCTGGCGGGCACGCTGGGCCGCAACCAGAACAAGGTCAAAGCGGTTCGAAACCTTGTCGACGCAATCTTCAACAGTCACGCGCGCCATTGAGCGCCTCCATATCTTCGGTAATTCGGGAAAGAGAATCTGCTATCAGACGCTTGCACTTATGTCAAGAATTTGGCCTTTAAGGCCGGTGACGACTGCCCCTGCCTTACCCGAGCTTCAGGCTCAGATAGACGGCCATCGCTTAACAGTGATGGTCGACAGCGATGCGCGACTGACGGCGCTGATCACCCTGATCGCCACAGCCCAAAAAAGCCTCCGTCTTGTTTATTATATTTTTGAAGCCGATCGGGTCGGAGAACAGGTACGCAACGCACTGATTGCTGCAGCAAAACGCGGAGTGGCTGTTACTCTGTTGCTGGATGGTTTTGGCTGCAGCCGTTTGCCCCAAGCCTTTTTAGTCCCCCTCACCGAAGCTGGCGCAATGGTGGACCGGTTTTTGCCCAAGAAGGGACGGCGCTATTTGCTGCGCAACCACCAGAAACTTGCGGTGGCAGATGAAGCCCGCGCACTTATTGGTGGGGCCAATATTTCCGAGGAATATTTCTCGGCTGATCCTGCCGCCCAGGGTTGGCATGATTTGAGCCTGTTGATTGAAGGCCCCCAAGCAGGGGCATTGGCCCGTTATGTCGATGCGCTCCACATTTGGATGCGCACGCGCCGACAAAGCATCCGACATTTGCAGGCGGTGCTGGCCGCCAGTTCGGACCATCAAGGCCCGTTGCGCTGGATTATGGGGGGGCCATTTGAACGGCTGAACCCCTTTGCCCGAGCCTTGCGTGCGGATTTGGATGGCGCACAACGCGTGGATATGGTGCAGGCCTATTTCGCCCCAGATTTCACCTTCTTGCGGCGGTTGGCGCGCGTTGCCCGGCGCGGGCGACTGCGCGTGATTACTGCCGCCCAGTCAGACAATGTGACAACAATTGCCGCAGCCCGCCATTGCTATGGCCGCTTGTTGCGCGAAGGCGCTGGCATTTATGAATACCGCCCTGCACGCCTCCATATGAAGCTGATTGTGTCCGACAATATGGTCTATATTGGCTCTGCCAATTACGATACGCGGAGCATCTTCTTAAATGTCGAACTGATGCTGCGTGTTGAAGATGCGGGCTTTGCCGAAAAGATGCGCGGCCTCTGCGCGGATCATCTTCCCCATTGTCAGAAAATCGATCGCATTTGGCTGAAGCGCGTTTCGGGTCGGTTCCGGAAATTGCGGTGGGCGCTGGCCTATTTTCTGTTCACCTCGGTAGATTACACCATCACGCGACGTTTCAACATCGGGCCTGACCGCCGCACCTGGCGTCTCACAGATGTAAAAGCAAAGGCGCATTGACGCCGCGGCTTTGCATCGCCAATCAAACATGCATGCGGGGGGCTGCCATCATTTTTGCGCTTTGTGCTGCTTTAGCAGCCGAGCCCAGCCACGCCCAAAGCACCGCCCGGCCGCCCAATGCGTTTGATCGGCTGCTCAATCTGAATGCAGATAGCCTCGTCCAAATCTTTGGCGCACCCGTCCAAGACGCACAAGAAGGCCCGGCCCGCCGCCTGCAATTTGCAGGGCCCGCCTGCATCTTAGATGTTTATCTTTACCCCCCCACCGAGGGGGCAGAGCCCCGCGTCGCTTACGCCTCTGCGCGCGTCGCGGATGGGCGCGAGGCCGATCGCAATTTGTGCATCACTGTTTTGCGGTTGCAGCGTTAAGCGACGCCAAGGCCCAGTGCGCCGCCTCGCGCACAACATCAGACGCATCCGCGCAAAGGCGGGTCAGAATGGGCCGCAACGCAACATTACCGCTATTTCCGGCTGCGATGCAGGCATTGCGGACCATGCGATCTCGTCCAATGCGCTTGATGGGCGAACCCGAAAAAATCTGGCGGAACGCTGCATCATCGAGCTGCAACACATCCTGAAGGCGCGGCGCGACAAATTCTGCGCGCGGTAAAAAGGCGCGGTGCGCGGCTGCAGCATCGGCAAATTTATTCCACGGACAAACGGCCAAACAATCGTCGCAGCCATAGATGCGATTGCCAATCGCGGCCCGAAATTCTTCAGGGATCGATCCCTTATGTTCAATTGTCAGATAGGAAATGCAGCGCCGGGCATCGAGCTTGTAAGGCGCTGTAAAGGCCTCGGTCGGACAAGCGGTTTGGCAGGCGGTGCAGCGGCCACAATGGTCTGGCTCAGGCGGATCAATATCAAGCTCAAGCGTGGTGTAAATCGCGCCGAGAAACAGCCAACTGCCATGCTGGCGGCTGACCAAATTGCTGTGCTTGCCCTGCCAGCCCAAGCCTGCCTCACCCGCCAGCGGCTTTTCCATCACCGGCGCTGTGTCAACGAACACCTTCAATTCCGAGGGGGACTGATCGACAATCCAGCGCGCCAAGGCCTTGAGAGCCTTTTTGACAACGTCATGATAATCTTGGCCCTGGGCATAAACCGAAATACGCCCGCGGTCTGGATGCGCGGCAAGCGCAAGGGGGTCTGTCTGCGGGGCGTAGCTCATCCCCAATAAAATCGCCGAGCGCGCCTCGGGCCACAGCGTTTGTGGCGCGGCCCTTTGGTCTGCGCGCGCTTCCATCCAAGCCATGTCGCCATGTGCGCCACTGGCGAGCCAAGCCTGAAGCCGCTCTGAAAAATCATGCCCGGCATGCGTGATGCCACAGGCGGCAAAGCCCAAACGTGCCGCTTCGGCCTTGATGGCCGCTGCTGTTAGCATTTTATCAGGGATAGGCTTGCTAGGCATTGCGGCCAACCGCTACCACGCAAGCCTGCTGGAGGGAATGCATTCCAATGCGTCATGGGCCAATCCACTTAGGGTCTGAAGAGGTCGCTGTCTGGGCGGATCAGATCACCAAATCTTTTGGCGCGGCCCAAGCCGTGCGCGGCGTCAGCCTCTCCATTCCCAAAGGCATGATCTACGGTGTGCTTGGCCCCAATGGCGCGGGCAAAACCACCACTTTGCGCATGATATTGGGCATTATTGATCCCGACAGCGGCAGTCGGCAGCTTTTAGGCCATAGCCGCCCCCGCGATGTTGCCAATCGGTGCGGCTATCTCCCTGAAGAGCGGGGGCTTTATCCAACAATGAAGGCGCGCGAAGCCATTGCCTTCATGGGTGCGCTGCGCGGTCTGGGTTGGGCTGAAGGCCGCACGCGCGCTGGCGAAATGATGGAGGCGGCTGGGCTCGGCCATGCAGTCGACAAGAAAATACGACATCTCTCCAAAGGCATGGCGCAGCTTGTCCAATTATTGGGAAGTATCGTCCACAAACCTGATTTGATTGTGTTGGATGAGCCCTTTTCTGGCCTAGACCCAGTTAATCAAGAACATCTGGAAGCCTTGGTACGTTCTGAGGCCGCCCGCGGCGCGACAATTTTATTCTCCACGCATGTCATGAGCCATGCCGAAAGATTATGTGAACGCGTCGCAATCATCGCTGGCGGCCTCCGCCGGTTTGAAGGGACAGTGGCCGAAGCGCGCGGCATTTTGCCAATTGAGGCGCAGTATCGGCCCAGCGCCCGGGCCGCCGATGTGGCGGCCCTATTGCCTGAAGACGCGCGCTTTGATGGCCAATGTTGGCGCTTTTCTCTGGCCGATGAAGAAGCTGAGCCCTTGCTGCTCGCTCTCATCCAAGGGGGCTTTGGCGTGTCAGGCTTAAGCCTTCAGCGGCCCGGCCTCCATGATGCCTTTGTGCGGATTGTGCAGGACGCGAAGCAGACTGACGCGCAGGAGGCAGCAGCATGTTGAGCTTTTGGGCGCAAGTGCGCGTTATTGCCTATCGCGACTTTAAAGCCATTGTCGGCCAACCCGTTTTCCTGCTGTTTCTGCTCGCGCCGTTATTCATGGCGATCATGGGGCTTTTGGGCGGCAGCGGCTCACAAAATTTTGTCGAAAAATCAGGGCGCAACGCGCGGATTGGCGTGCTGGCCAATGCCCCGCTTGCCGATTTTTACATGGCCGCTGATGCGCAGTTGCGCGCCCTTCGCCCCGGACCGACCGCTCCACCCCAGCTGACGCGCATCCCCAGCCACGGTTCGGCGGACGCACAGGTGGCGCGCGCGATGATCAACACGCCCGGCAGCCATTTTGAGGCCGTTATTTTTGGCCCGGCGGACGCGCCGCACATTATCGCGACGTCGAAGGATTTGGCGACATATGTAACGGCAATGGCCAATTATGCGGCAAGTGTGCGGCTGGCTGGTGGACAGCCAAAGCAGATATTTGTGGCACCCCATGTGGAAATCAGCCGCAAATCAGGCGGCACAGCGCGCACACGACAAGCCATGGGCTATGCCGCGGTTGTCGTCATCTTTGTCCTGACCCTGTTGATCGCCGCCCAATCTATCAGCACGTTTGTTGAAGAGAAATCGAACAAGATCATCGAGATTTTGGCGTCGGCGGCCTCTTTGGAAGCGATCTTTTTGGGCAAGCTGGTCGGCATGTTTGGCGTGGCCATGCTGTTCATCGCATTTTGGAGCGCGCTGCTGACAGGCGGCGCGCAGGTGCTTTTGAGCCGAATGGCTGGCGATTTTCCGCCGCTTGATTTGGCGATCAGCCTGCCCGGGTTTTTGGCACTGGGCCTGTTGTATTTTACAATGTCTTTCTTTCTCTTTGGCGCCGCCTTTTTGGGCATTGGGTCACAGGCCCCCTCGGCACGAGATATTCAGCTCTTATCCCTGCCCATCAGTGTCTTTCAGGTCAGCATGTTCGGGCTCGCCTCATCGGCTGCCAGCCAGCCGGACAGCCGGCTTGCGCTGTTCGCCCAAATCTTCCCCTTTAGTTCTCCCATGGCGATGGCGGCGCGGGCGGCAAGCGATGGCGCCTTATGGCCCCATTTGCTTGCGATTCTCTGGCAATTGCTGTGGGTGATGGTGATTGTGCGAGTCTCAGCCCGGTTGTTCCGGCGTGGTGTGCTGAATGCGAGCCCCAGTCTTTTTACCTTTTTTCGCCGAAAAGCTAAGTAAATCGGCGCCTCAAAGCGTCCATTCGTCGCAGCCCATCTCAACTCGCCGGAATCGTCATTGACAGCGATGTAAACAGTGGCAGACTGCAACTGAAATAAGACCAAGAGAGGACGCCGACCATGGCAACCGTGCTAAGAACTGCCCCGCTTGAGGTGAGCCCGTGGGATGTGTCCCGCGCTGAATTATACACACAAGACGTCTGGCAAGAGCCGTTCCGCCAGATGCGCGAACAAGCGCCGATCAATTACTGCGAAGATTCCAAATTTGGCCCCTATTGGTCGGTCACGACCTATAAGCCCATTCAACATATTGAAGCGCTGCCCAAGATCTTTTCGTCCAGTTGGGAATATGGCGGCATCACTGTTGCAGGTGATGGCATCGACCATATGAAAGAGGGCGAAGTCCCGATGCCGATGTTCATCGCGATGGACCCGCCGCAGCACACGGCGCAGCGTCGCACCGTGGCCCCGGCTTTTGGTCCGACCGAAATTGAGCGGATGCGCGCCGATACCATTGCGCGTACCGCCGCAGTCTTGGACAGCCTTCCTGTTGGTCAGAGCTTTGATTGGGTCGAAAAAGTCTCGATCGAACTGACCACCCAAATGCTTGCCATCCTGTTCGATTTCCCCTTCGAAGAGCGGCATAAGCTGACCTATTGGTCGGATGTGCTGGGCGATATTGAGAGCTTTGACACTGTCGAGCAACGCCAGGCCCGGTTGGCGACCGCATTTGAAATGGGCGCGGCCTTCAAAGAGCTCTGGGACAAAAAGGCCCAAAGCCCTGGCCCGCATGATCTGATTTCGATCATGCTTCAGTCGGATGCGATGAAGCACATGAGCCATGAGGAATTCATGGGCAATCTCATCCTCCTGATCGTCGGCGGGAATGACACCACGCGCAATTCAATGACGGCATTTGCATATGGCCTCGATAAATTTCCCGAAGAGCGCGCGAAGCTGGAGCAGAACCACAGCCACGAGCTCGCCGTGAATGCGATGCACGAACTGATCCGCTGGCAGACGCCGCTCGCGCATATGCGCCGCACGGCAACTGAGGATACTGAGTTGTTTGGCCACCAGATCAAAAAACGCGATAAACTCGCGCTTTGGTATATCTCTGCCAACCGCGACGAAAGCGTGTTCCCCGATGGCGACAAAATCATTGTCGACCGCGAAAATGCACGCCGCCATTTGTCCTTTGGCTATGGCATCCACCGCTGCGTTGGCGCGCGCGTGGCTGAGCTGCAGCTGACGACGTTGATTTCTGAAATGCAAAAGCGCCGCCTGCGCGTGAATGTGCTGGAAGAGCCCACCCGCGTGCCAGCCAGCTTTGTTCATGGCTATAAGAGCATGAAGGTGGAATTGACCAAATATTGATCCGCTAAAACCACGCAAATCAATAGGGGACACGGCCCGTCTGCGCACTGCAGGCGGGCCTTGTTGCGTCTGCCGAGAGGCCCTGCAAAATCATCCCCAGCGCCGTCATATTAGACGCGGTTTTTCCTTGGGTTATGGCGGCCTAGTTTCTATAGGCTGAACATGGCTGACGAAACCACAAACACCCCGACCACGTCTGACTATGGCGCCGATTCCATCAAGGTCCTGAAAGGGCTGGATGCCGTGCGCAAACGCCCCGGCATGTACATTGGCGATACCGATGATGGATCGGGCTTGCACCACATGGTGTTTGAAGTCTCGGACAACGCAATTGACGAGGCCTTGGCGGGCCATTGTGATCGCGTGATTATTCAGCTCAATGCAGACGGCTCTGTCTCGGTTGAAGATAATGGCCGCGGCATTCCGACGGACATTCACGCCGAAGAAGGCGTGTCCGCAGCAGAAGTCATCATGACGCAGCTGCACGCAGGCGGAAAATTTGAAAATACGTCAGATGATAACGCCTATAAGGTTTCGGGCGGTTTGCATGGTGTGGGCGTGTCGGTCGTCAACGCGCTTTCCATCCGGCTGGATTTGAACATTTGGCGCGATGGCCAAGAACATCATATG
>JAGWVG010000061.1 GCA_018970965.1 Alphaproteobacteria bacterium
GCCGCGGGGTCCAGCGGATCCCGATCATAAAGCAGTACGGGGGAAGGTGCGCCGGGCCGACCAGGATTGCTTTCAGCGAAAATCAAAAAACGCCCATCGGTGAGCCGCAACAGCGCCTCTGCCCCTAGGGGCGATAACCAGTCAGCCATAGCGCGCGGTGCAATATGCGTAACGCGTCCCTGCGCGTTGACCCTGCAAATTTGGTTGAGCCGCTCTAGCGTCACCCACCACGTGCGGCTGCGGGGATCCCATGTGGCAGCCTCGGCATCCTGTTCTTCCTTATTCCAATGAAGGCCACAGCCTTTGGGCAATTCACGCAACTGGCCCATTACGGAAGACCCCTTGGGATAGGGCAAATCAAGCATCGCGCCGGCATCTGAAATAAAGCGCAACCCACCGGGCTGTGCCAACATAGCTGACCAGCCGCCAAAATCGTCCGCGCGCGCATGCAGGGCATAGCCTTGCAAAAAGAGTAAGGCCCCGGTGCGCCGGACATCAGGCTGTTGGGGGAAGAGCTTAATCGGCTCTAACGCCACGCTGATATCATGTGGCGGGATTGGCATTTGCCCAGTGCGGCCAGACCCGCCAGTGAGCCAGCAGAGCCAAATCAAAATGAACAGACGCAGCTTACCTTGCATCTGACCGGCATAAGCCATCCCAAGCGAGATGAAACCCCTCTTGCAGGCTTAACGCAAGATAACAGGCTTATTCAGCATTGCGCCACCTAGCATCTGGCACAAGCAGATCAGACGGTGCCCCAAGGCGGCTCCGCGTTGAAGGAGGCAGTTATGGCAAAGACGATGAAGATGGGCGGAGCCGCTGCGCTGGCGCTGATGATGATCCTGCCCAGCACAGCCGCGCTGGCGCATGATCGCGATGATTATGGCTATCGGGATGGCGACCATCGCGATGAGGGCTGGCGCGGGGGCTATGATCGCGGCGATCATGGCTGGCGCGGGCGCGATTATGACGACATTCGCTACTATCAACGGCGCGGCTATGATGACGGCTATTATGCGCGGCGGGGTTATGATGACCGCGTCTATCGCATCCGCGTTTATCGCCCCATGCGGTATCGCTGCGGCAATGGCACGACAGGGCTTATTATCGGGGGTGTTATTGGCGGGCTCTTGGGGCGCTCCGTCGCGGGTGATTATGGCGATAGAACCGCTGGCGCGATTATTGGCGGCGGGGCAGGGGCACTTGCAGGGCGTGCTATTGACCGATCAGATGATCGTTGCCGCCGTTAAGGGCTTGGGGGAGTGACGGGCGGCATTGGGCCGACCAGCAAGGCAGGGTCAATCCGCGCATCGTTCCAGCGCATGCCCCAATGTAAATGGGGGCCCGTTGCCCGCCCTGTCATCCCTATTGCTCCCAAGGGCTGGCCTTGGCGCACGATATCGCCGAGCTTTACATCAATGCGTGACAGGTGGAGGAAGGCGCTGTTGAGACCCATGCCATGGTCAATCATCAGCAAATTCCCTTCCAGCGTGAACGGGCTTTGCGCGGCAAGAATGACGACTCCATCGGCAGGTGCAACGACTGGGCCACCCATGCCGCCGGCCACATCCACCCCATTATGCGGCACGCCGGCTTCCCCAGCATAAATCCGCTGTGATCCAAAAACGCCAGAAATGCGGCCGCGGGCGGGCCAGATAAAGCGCTGTCGCCAGCCCATGCTGGGGGAGGCGATTTTGCGGGCAGCATCTATTTGCTGCAGTTCTACCGCGCGCCGTGCCTGAAATTCGGCTGAGGGCTGCGCAAAGCGCGGCAGCGTTGGCAGGTTTTCAATCTGCCATTGGCGAGGGCTGATTGCCAAGCTCTGCTGAACTGTCCGTCCATCGCGCAGTTCGGCAACAAGCATCGCCGAGGGGGCCTGATCTCGCCCAAAGCCAAGCGCAAAGCGCCCATCGGGCGCCACGCGCACGTCTGTGCCATCCAATGTCAGGCGACGTGTTCCAGGCGGCGCCCAGCCCAATACATAGCCCCCCTGGAGCGCGGGTGCATCAAGGCGGATTTGGGGCTGCGCACTTGCCTCTTTCGCATCAGCGGGCGGGCAGCCAAGCCCCAGCATCACGCTGACGCACAGCATCAGAAGGGCACGATGGCTAAACGTCATTCCTCAACTGCGGCGTGGGCTGCAATTTCTGCCGTGGCATAGGGCTCTTGGCGCTTCACGCTCCAATAGCGCAGACTATCGAGCGCAATGGGCGCTCCAGATTTCGCGCAGATCACATGGTCGCCGGGCGCAAGTACGCGAAAACCATTGGCGAGATACATTAATTTGGCAGCGCGGCCAGATGCGGTGAGCATCGAAAAACTCCTAATGTCAGAACAGATCAGGCTGTTCAGGCTTGGGCCTCTCATAGGCCTTGGCGCCGCTGCGCTCAACCCGCGCATCCACCTGGCCGTCAGCAAAATGCAGGGTGATCGCGCCTGCCGCTTGAGCTTGGGTGGTGTTGGTGATGGTGCCGCCGCCCTTCCGCTCGACGCGGGCATAGCCACGTTCCAAGATGTGATCTGGATTTAGTGATGCGGCCACCCGCCACAATTGATCGAGATGATTACGTGCGCGCTCAAGCCGCTGCGTAAGCATCGCCGGGCGGAGGGCGCCTGCCGCGCGCGCCAATTCGCCACGTGCGTCCGCTGCAACATGGGATAGGCCACGCTTCAAGCGATCCCCCAAATCATCAACGCGCTGGCTTTGCGGCCCCAGCAATGTTTCGGGGGTGGGCAAGCGGCGTGCGGTTGCCTCCAGCCGTTCACTCGCGCGCTCTTTATAACGCTGCACACAGCGTAAGCTGCGCGCGCCAATGCCTTGCAAGCCAGCTAATAATTCGGCGCGGACAGGTACTGCCATTTCTGCAGCAGCTGTCGGCGTAGGTGCGCGCCTATCTGCTGCAAAGTCACACAAGGTCGTGTCCGTCTCATGACCAACCGCGGAGATGGTGGGGATGGTGCAGCTTGCCACCGCGCGCACCACGACTTCTTCGTTAAAGCCCCAAAGGTCTTCAATCGATCCGCCGCCGCGCGCGACAATCACCAAGTCAGGACGATTGGGCCCTTGCATCTGCGAAAAGCCATTCACGGCGGCCGCCACTTGCTCCGCTGAGCCTTGCCCCTGCACCAGCACGGGCCACACAATGACGCGCGTTGGACAGCGATCTTCAAGTCGATGCAGAATATCGCGGATCACAGCACCCGTGGGCGATGTGACCACGCCAATTGTGCGCGGCAAAAAGGGCAGAGGCCGCTTGCGCTCGCTGGCGAAGAGGCCTTCGGCGGTCAGCTTGGCCTTGAGCTTTTCCAGCAGGGCCAGCAGCGCGCCTTCCCCCGCAATTTCCATCGTCTCTATGACGATCTGATATTTTGATCGGCCAGGATAGGTGGTGAGCTTGCCCGTTGCGATGACTTCGATGCCATCTTGCGGCTGAAAGGCGAGCCTCAGCGCGCTGCCTTTCCACATGATTGCATCAATCACCGCCTGCTCATCTTTAAGCGCCAGATAGAGATGGCCCGAAGCCGCCCGTTTAAAGCCTGAAATCTCACCACGAATGCGCACATGGGCAAAGCCTTGCTCGACATGGCGTTTGAGCGCGGCGGAAATTTCACTGACCGAGAGCGCGCCTGCATTGTCCCCTGCGCGTTCCCCGGCTAACAGACCCATCGTGCCTTCGGGCAGGTCATCAAAGGGCATTTCTGCAGGCATGAACATCCTTCTGATCGGTAGCGGCGGACGCGAACATGCGCTCGCTTGGAAACTCGCGCAATCGCCTTATTGCGATACACTTTATGCAAGCCCCGGCAACCCCGGCATTGCCGCGCACGCTGCTTGCGTGGACCTGGATGTGACGGATCATGAAGCGGTCATTGCCTTTGCCCGTGTGAAGGGGGTTGAGCTGGTCGTCATTGGCCCCGAAGCGCCACTTGTCGATGGCTTGAGCGATAGTCTGCGCGCCTTTGGCATTCCGGTTTTCGGCCCCAGCGCCAGTGCGGCGCGGCTGGAAGGATCGAAGGGCTTCACCAAAGATCTTTGCACACGCGCCAACATCCCCACAGCGGCTTATGCCCGTCATGCAGATAAAGCGGCTGCACTGGCCGATCTGCCGCGCTTTGGTTTGCCAGTGGTCATCAAGGCGGATGGCTTGGCTGCGGGCAAAGGCGTCATCATTGCTGAGACGGCGGATGACGCAGAAGCCGCGATTGAAGATATGTTCGGCGGCGGCTTTGGCACGGCTGGGGCTGAAGTGGTGCTGGAAGAATTTATGCGGGGGGAAGAGGCGAGTTTCTTTGCCTTAACCGATGGCCGCGATGTCGTCGCCTTTGGTTCGGCGCAAGATCATAAACGCGTGGGCGATGGCGATGTGGGGCCGAATACGGGTGGCATGGGTGCCTATTCCCCCGCGCCCGTGCTGACCCCAGAGCTCGAAGCGCGCGTGATGGAGGAAATTATTTGGCCCACAGTCAAAACCATGGCGGCAGAGGGCAATCCCTATTCAGGCGTGCTCTATGCCGGGCTGATGCTGACGGCCCAAGGCCCCAAGCTGATCGAATATAATGCGCGCTTTGGCGATCCCGAATGTCAGGTGCTGATGACGCGCTTTGAGGGTGATTTGGTCACGCTGCTGCGCGCCATTGCCGACGGGCAATTGGCGGATACTGACGCGCCTGAATTTTCGTCCGACACTGCGTTGACTGTGGTGATGGCCGCCAAAGGCTATCCGGGGACAGCCGAAAAGGGCGGCGCGATCCATCTGCCCAAAACAAACGCAGCGATGATCTTCCATGCGGGAACGGCGCTCAACGAAGGGCAGTTGGTTGCCAATGGGGGCCGGGTGCTGAATGTGACCGCACGAGGCCGCAACGTAACCGAGGCGCAAGCGCGCGCTTATGCTGCGGTGGATGCGGTGGACTTTCCCTCAGGCTTTTGCCGCCGCGATATTGGCTGGCGCGAAGTGGCGCGTGAGGCCGGGGAATAAATCTACCCTTCGCGGTGATAAGGATGCCCGGCAATAATGCTGGTTGCGCGGTAGAGTTGTTCCACCAGCATCGCACGCGCCAGCATATGCGGCCATGTCGCCTTGCCGAAGGCGATAAAGAGGCTGGCGGACGCGCGTTCGTCAGCGGTCAGGCCGTCGGCTGCGCCAATCAGAATACGCACTTCGCGTGTGCCAGTATCGCGCCATTTTTCAAGTTTTTGGGCTAATTCTGCGGACGTCAGCTGCACGCCCGTTTCATCCATTGCAATGGTGATGGTGCCAGGCCCTGCGGGCGTCGCCTTGCCCCCGGTGTCGGGCAGCTCGGTGATCTGAAACGGCCAGGTCAGGCGCTTGGCATATCGCGCGATCAGCTCTGCCTCGGGGCAGCGGCCCATTTTCCCCCGGGCAATGATGTGCAGTTTCAAGCGGCAGGTGCGTCGCCAAACGCCCACATGCGTTCAAGATTGTAAAAGCTGCGCACTTCCGGACGGAAGAGGTGGACGATGACATCGCCCGCATCAATCAGCACCCAATCGGCATTCGCCATGCCTTCGACGCGCGCGATGCGGCCGCATTGCTGCTTGATTTTTTCCTGCAGCTTTTGCGCCATTGATGCGACTTGCCGTGTCGAGCGGCCACTGGCGATGACCATATGGTCCGCAATTGCCGATTTTCCCGCCAGCGGGATGGAGACGGTTTCTACCGCCTGATCATCTTCCAGCGATTGCAAAATCAGCTTGTGCAGCGTGTCTACGGAGTCTGCGGCTTGGGCAGCTTTGCGTTTAGGGGCAGCAGGCAAAATCGGTCCTCAATCAACAAGGCGATGCGTAACAGCATCGCGCACAGGGGTTTGTGGGATGGCGCTTGTCCAAGCCGGATCAGCCCGGCGAAGCGCTGTGGCGGAGGTCTTATCGGGGCGAAAGCGCAGCAGCACGAGCGCCGGCGGTCTCCACATCGTCCACATCGTTGCGGCAGATCGGGGGCGGACGAACCCCCGTAGCCAGCCCATCGCGCGGCTCGCTCGGGCAGGGGCATCATATCCCGGACGCGCGATAACTGCAATCGGCATCGTCTTGGCGATCTGCCGCCAGTCTTTCCAGTCACTAAACTGGGCAAGATTATCTGCCCCCATCAGCCAGATAAAGGCGCGTTTTGGGTGGCGCTGTTTGAGCATCCGCAACGTATCGACCGTGTAGCGCGTGCCCATGTGCTGCTCAATCGCCGTGGCGCGAATGGGGCTGCGCTGCGCCATGCGCTGGGCATAGCGCAGCCGCACGGGCAAAGGCGCCATGCCTGCCTTGGGTTTTAACGGATTTCCGGGCGAAACCAGCCACCAAACCTCATCCAGCCCCAGCGCCTTGGCGGCCATCAGGCTGATCTGGCGGTGTGCGCCATGGGCGGGGTTGAATGACCCGCCAAGAAGCCCGGTGCGGATCAGGGCCGGATCTGCCCGGTGCCCCGGACAACCCATTTATAGGTGGTGAGCCCTTCCAGCGCGACGGGCCCACGCGCATGCAGCCGGCCTGTTGCAATGCCAATTTCAGCCCCCAGCCCAAATTCGCCGCCATCGGCAAATTGGGTGGATGCATTCCACATGACAATCGCCGAATCGACTCCCGCTAAAAAGGCCTCTGCTGTGGCAGCATCTTCGGTGATGATGGCATCCGTATGGTGCGATCCATGCGCCGCGATATGCGCCATTGCGCCTGCTACGCCATCCACCAGTGTAACCGCGCAAATGGCATCCAGATATTCGGTATCCCAATCTTCCGGCTGAGCGGGCGTCACCTGAGGGTTTAAGGCCTGCACATCTGGTGTGCCGCGCACGGCGCAGCCCGCGTCCAGCAGCGCGGAAATAATTTTACCTGGCTCTGCAAAGCCACGATCAATCAGCACTGTCTCAGTCGCGCCGCACACGCCTGTGCGCCGCATTTTGGCGTTGGCGACAATCGCGGCGGCTTTATCCGGGTTGGCCGCCTTGTCGACATAGCTGTGGTTGATGCCATCCAGATGCGCCAGCACGGGTACACGGGCCTCTTGCTGCACGCGTGCAACAAGGGCCTTCCCGCCGCGCGGGATGATAATATCAATCAGCCCGTGCGCGGCCAGCATTGCACCGACCGCCGCACGATCTTGGGTCGGGACCAGCTGCACCGCATCAGCGGGCAGGCCCGCATTCACAATCCCTGCCTGAAGGGCCGCAAAGATGGCGCGATTGCTTTCCACGGCCTCGCTGCCGCCGCGCAACAGGGCTGCATTGCCCGAGGCAAGGCACAAGGCAGCGGCATCGGCCGTCACATTGGGGCGGCTTTCATAAATAATGCCAATCACGCCCAAGGGCACGCGGACGCGCGAGAGTGTGAGGCCATTGGGCCGCTGGGTCGTGTCGATCACTTGGCCAACAGGGTCGGGCAAATGCGCCACGGCTTCAACACCTGCAGCAATGGCCTCGAGCCGAGCCCCATCTAGCCGAAGTCGGTCGAGCATCGCCGCAGAAAGGCCCTGTGCAGCCCCCGCTGCCATATCGCGCGCATTGGCAGCGAGAATGGCATCGCGTTGGGCGCGCAGCGCCGCCGCGCCGGCGATCAGGGCGTTCGCCTTCTGAGATGTCGGGCAGAGCGCAAGCGCTGCTGCCGCCACACGGGCGCGCTGTCCCATTTGGGCAATAAGGTCCTCAAGGCGCGGCAAATCGAGCATTTTGGCGGGGTAGCAAAGGCCCAGCGAAAACGCAAAAGCGGTGACAAGATGCGTGGGGGCTGCAATACTCAGTTTCATGAGCAGTGAGATTGAAGCTTTCGGCAATGTCGCAACAGGGGCGCTCTTGGCCCATATCGTAGAGCCTGGCGCGGGCGCTGCTGGAGCGTCGGGGCCTCATAACTGTTTGAATTGCGGGGCAGCTCTATCGGGCGCCTATTGCAGCCAGTGTGGGCAAAAGGCGCATGTCCATCGCACAATGGCGGCTTTCGGGCATGATCTGCTGCATGGTGTTTTCCATTTTGATGGAAAGATTTGGCGGACCTTGCCGCTGCTCGCGTGGCGGCCTGGGGAATTGACGCGGCGCTATGTGCATGGCGAGCGAGCAAAATTTGTGTCGCCCTTTGCGCTCTTCCTGTTCAGCGTGTTCTTGATGGTCGCGGTTTTTGGTTGGGCGGGGCCAAAATCGAACACGATTGCGCGAACGCTGACTCCCGCGGAAGCAAACACATCGTTGCGGGCCGATCAGAAGGCGGTGGCGCAAACTTTAGCTGCGCTGGAAGCTGAAAAGGCGGCGCTGCCAATGGCGGACACCGCTTGGTTGGACAAAGAAATCACGCGCACCCAAAAGATGGCGCACACACCGCTTTTTGTTGCCCCACAAAGTGCGCCACGGCTTGTTGCTGACCGGCAATTGATGATCCAACAGCGCAGGGCCGAAATTGAGCTGGCGCGATTGGAGGCCAAGCGCGCAGCGGCCGTGCGGGCGGGAACGTCAACGGCGAAAATTGATGACAATATTCGCAGCGTGAAATTGGGTGCCAAATTTTTGCAAGGGGCCACTCAAACCTTTGGAGCAGAGACCATTCAGCCGGATCGCTTCTCGATGG
>JAGWVG010000362.1 GCA_018970965.1 Alphaproteobacteria bacterium
GAATTTGGTCGTTCAGCGGCGCATCTTTAAGCCCAGAAGAATCAGAAAAGGGCTGGCAAGTGACGATTGCCCCCACAAGGCCCGCAGGTGGCCATTGGCTGCCGAGCCTGCCAGACCAGCGCTTTGAACTGACTTTGCGCATGTATAATCCGGGGCCAAAATTTATGCAGGACCCCCGCACAGCGGAACTTCCCGCATTGACGAAGGAGGCCTGCGCATGACCCGCTGGATTGGCCCCTTGCTGCTCACTTTGGCTGCCGCTGTTGCAGGCTGGCATGGCGGGCTTGCCCTTTCGACCTTTGGATTGATGGAAGCGGCCATTCGGCGCGTTTCATCTGAAGGCGGCCTAAATGTCATGCGGTACGGCACGTTGCCCACGCCCGAGAATCAGCCGATCGTCCGACCAAGCCCGGACCTGGTCTATTCCTCCTGCGCTTATGATCTCAGCAAGGGTCCGCTGCGAATCCATGTCGTGCCCGTGGCGGGCCGATATTCATCACTGAGCATCTTTGACGCCCGAACGGACGTGGTGTTTGTCCGCAATGATGTGCAAGCGGGCGGCAAGCCCTATGACATCATCCTCGCACGCACGGGGCAGACAGTGCCACAGGGCGCAGAAGTTGTCCGTGTTGGCTATGATCGCGGCATCGCGCTGATCCGGCTGTTGCTAAAAACACCCATTGAAATTGACGCGCTCGATACGATCCGCCGTCAGTCAGTGTGCCAGACACTTTAAAGCCCGGCAGATTGGGGGCGGGCAACCACTTTCTTGTTACCTTCGCTGGAAGGTGGTGAGCCGTGCTGGATTCGAACCAGCGACCTACTGATTAAAAGTCAGTTGCTCTACCGACTGAGCTAACGGCCCGACCTTGGATGCGCTCCCCTATGCGCCGGGGCGCTTTCGGTCAAGGCGCGCCTTTAGATGAGCTATGCAAAGATGTGTTATTGGGTGGCGCCAATCTGCGGCAACGCATGCCAAAGGCCCCAAAACAAAGCTACGTTTGGCAAGTTCTGGGTGCGGAATAACAAGGCCGGGCGCCACAAATGCGCCTTGCGACCATAAAAGAATATCCAAGTCGAGCGGGCGGGCACGCCATCTTTGTCCACCCCCGCGCCGGCCAAATTGGCGCTCAATCTGCTGGAGATGCGCCAGCAACGCTTCAGGCGGCAAATCCGTTTCAATAAGGGCCGCGCTATTGGCATAGGTGCGTTGGGACGGGCCAATAGGGCGTGACGCGACAATTGGCGCTGCCTGCACCAACCGAACCGGCGCGATCTCCAATGCTGCAAATGCTGCGCGCACCACCTGCACGGGCGATCCATGCACCGGATGGCGCATATTTGACCCTAAAGCGATGGCAAAGCTTGTGCGCATGATCTGGCCCGCTTAAGCGGCTTGCCATATCATGACCAGCTTTTCCCACATACCGCACCCAGACCCCAGCCCATTGGCTGCTGTTGAGCCGCCGCATAATTGCAGCCTTTGCCCGCGCCTTGTGCAGGCGCGCACCGCGTGTCAGGTTGAGTTTCCCAATTTTTGGAATGCGCCTGTGCCCGCTTTTGGCGATCCTGACGCGTGGCTTGCAATTGTGGGCCTCGCACCGGGCAAACACGGAGCCAACCGCACCGGCCGCCCTTT
>JAGWVG010000363.1 GCA_018970965.1 Alphaproteobacteria bacterium
GTTTCCAGTGGGGCGAGCCATATTGGCTTTGTTTTCTTCCCAAAAAGCCCGCGTAATATTTCAATCGAGGCCGCAAAGGCTTTAGCCGATAAGTTACCAAATCATGTTAAATCTGTTGGTTTAGTTGTTGATCCTGAACCAGAATTTTTAGAAACATTGACTAAATCTTTGCCCAAACTCGACGCGCTTCAATTTCATGGTGAAGAATCTCCCAGTCGCCTGGCCCCGCTGCGCGGGCAAGGGCGCGACATTTGGAAGGCGCTTCCCATCCGTACCTGTGCCGATGTCGCCCAAGCTACGCGTTATCAAGGCGCGGCAGATTATGTGCTTTATGATGCCAAACCGCCAAAAGGTGCAGAAATTCCCGGCGGAACAGGCCAGCGGTTTGACTGGTCTTTATTGCAGGGCACCCGCCACCCTCTTCCGTGGATATTGGCGGGCGGGCTTGATGCCGATAATCTTCCAGAAGCACATCGTGTGACGGGTGCTGATTTTTTTGACGTTTCCTCAGGGGTTGAGTCCGCGCCCGGCATCAAGGATGTGGACAAGATCGCCGCATTCCTTAAAGCAGCCAGCAACTTATGACACTCAGCAACTCTCTTCGCACGCAGCCCGACGATCACGGGCATTTTGGGGCTTTTGGCGGACGCTATGTCGCTGAAACGCTGATGCCGTTGATCCTTGATTTGGAACGTCATTATATCGCAGCCAAAGCCGACCCAGCTTTTGCCGCGCAATTTGATGATCTGCTGACGCATTATGTGGGCCGCCCGAGCCCGCTCTATTTTGCAGAGCGCCTGACAGAGGAACTGGGCGGCGCAAAAATCTACTTCAAGCGCGACGAACTGAATCACACGGGCGCGCACAAGATCAACAATTGCATTGGCCAAATTTTGCTCGCGAAGCGCATGGGCAAAACCCGTATCATCGCAGAAACCGGCGCAGGCCAGCACGGCGTGGCAACCGCAACTGTGGCCGCGCGCTTTGGCCTGCCCTGCGTCATTTATATGGGCGCACGCGATATTGAGCGGCAAGCGCCCAATGTGTTCCGGATGAAACTGCTAGGTGCAGAAGTGCGCGCCGTTGAAAGTGGGTCGCGTACGTTGAAGGATGCGATGAACGAGGCGCTGCGCGACTGGGTCGCCAATGTGCATGACACCTTCTACATCATTGGCACGGCGGCTGGCCCACATCCCTATCCCGAGTTGGTCCGCGATTTCCAATCGGTGATCGGCAAAGAAACTCGCGCGCAGATGCTAGAACGCGAAGGCCGGCTGCCCGATTTGCTGGTTGCCGCCATTGGTGGCGGATCAAACGCGATTGGCCTGTTTCACCCGTTCTTGGACGATAAAGACGTTCAAATGCTGGGCATTGAAGCGGCGGGCCATGGGCTGGACAAGCAGCACGCGGCGAGCCTTGCTGGCGGCTCTCCGGGCATTCTCCATGGCAACAAAACCTATTTGTTGCAGGATGAAGACGGTCAAATTGATGAGGCGCACAGCATTTCTGCCGGGCTCGACTATCCGGGCATTGGGCCAGAACATGCGTGGCTGCGCGACATTGGCCGTGTGCAATATGACAGCGTGACAGACAGCGAGGCGCTCTCCGCGTTCCAACTGCTCTGCCGCACCGAAGGGA
>JAGWVG010000062.1 GCA_018970965.1 Alphaproteobacteria bacterium
TTGATATGTACATGACCGGCAAGATCGAGATCGACCCCATGATCACGCATGTCATGGGCCTCGAAGACATCAACACCGCCTTCGACCTCATGCATGCCGGAAAATCCATCCGATCCGTCGTCGTCTTCTAAGGCCAGTGAGAGTTTAACAAGAAGGAGAGTATACCATGTTCAGTCACATCATGGTTGGCGCCAATGATATTGAGGCGTCCAAGAAGTTTTACGATGCAGTGCTGGGTGCGCTGGGCATTGGCCCCGGCACGCAGGATGACAAGGGCCGTGTCTTTTACATGACCCCAAAAGGCATTTTTGCCATCTCAAAGCCAATCAATGGTAAGCCAGCCTGCGCGGCCAATGGCGGCACAATTGGCTTTGCTGTCGAAAGCGCTGAGCAGGGCGATGCATGGCACGCCGCTGGCGTCGCCAATGGTGGCACAACATGTGAAGACCCGCCCGGGGTGCGCACCAGCCCGATGGGCTCAATGTATCTCGCCTATCTGCGTGACCCAGCAGGCAATAAGATTTGCGCGCTCAAGCGGCTCTAATTTCGACTATCTACTCTGGGGCGGAGGGAGACCTTCGCCCCTATTCTTTTTCCACATCACCGCCTGCCATGTCTGGAGGCAATCACCCGCAGCTGATTTTTGGTTGCGTTGAGCCGTCGACACATCTGATCGAACGATATTGATCGCGCTGATCAGATTCCCAAACGGACAGCTGGGCGATGCTGCATAGGGCCTTTAGGCCACCCTAGACCATTGCGCAGATTGCTGCGCATCGCTCCCCTCCGCCATGAAACGCTACGGCAGCTTGGCCACGGGGAGTGTTTCATGAATTATGTCGCGGGTGTCGACCGGCGCCAAAATATCGCGATTATTGGCGCAGGCCTTGCCGGACTTGCTTGCGCAACCCAATTGGCCGCACAAGGGCACCATATCACATTATACGACAAGGCACGTGGCCCGGGAGGACGCATGTCCACTCGGCGGTTTGCCACTCCCTGTGGCGACGCCGTGGCCGACCATGGTGCGCAATATTTCACCGCGCGCGATGCTGACTTTCAGTCAGAAGTTGCCAACTGGGCGGCGCATAACGTCGTGGCTCGCTGGCCAGACATTGCTGATGATGTCTGGATTGGGACACCCAGCATGAATGCCATCATCCGCCATCTCGCGGCGCCCTTTGATGTCCAATGGAATTGCCGTGCGGAGGCCCTTGTGCGCCATGCAGATGGCTGGACGATTTCGGGATTGCCCGATTGCACGGTGTACGACACTGTCATTCTTGCCATTCCATCTGAGCAGGCCATCACCTTCTTGGCCCAGCATGATTTTGATATGGCCCGCACGGCAATGCGCGCACGCTTCCAACCTTGTTGGACCGTGCTTTTGGCGTTTGAGGAACGTTTGGCGACCGATCAATCCATTCTGCGTGATCACGGGCCAATTGGCTGGGCCGCACGCGAAGCCGATAAACCAGGCCGGTCGGGCATCAATGGTGCAATGGACTGTTGGGTCATTCAGGCCAGTGCTTCTTGGTCAGCAACCCATTTGGAAGAGGATGCAGAAACCGTCGCGGCAGATTTGCAGGCGGCGCTCGCCGAGGCTCTTGGCATTGCCCTGCCCCCGCCTATTGCACACTCTACGCATCGTTGGCGCTACGCAATGTCTTCTGGGCTGGGTGAAGCCGCCTTATGGAACCCCGAACTCGGCCTCGGCGTCTGTGGTGACTGGATGTTAGGGCCACGGATAGAATGCGCATGGCTATCAGGCCGAGCATTGGCCAACCAAATAATCGAAAATTCGGCACTTGCTGCAGCTTAAGCCTGAGCGACTTTCTGGCTGTCTCGCACCGACCGGCTTTAATAGGCATAGCTATGGGGGTGAGTTTAATCGTAGTCGACCATTTCTGGCTCGCACGTCAATTCAGCGAGAACCCCTGGTTACATCTGACTGTGATGATTGCATTTGGGGTTGGTCTCTATCTCGCGCTTCTTATTGCCAGCACGCCAAGCCGCCTCAGCACCATCAAGCAATTGAGGCGCGCGCCATTTTCGCCAATGCATAACGATCAAACGGCCACCAAACCCCGCGGCGTGGCTTAAATTCTGGCAAAAATCTTGGATACACAAAGTCTAGGCGTTCAGGCAGTCCGAGAGCCCCCTCATTTTGCAGAATATGTGTGATGATCTGATTTTGGAAATGCCGCTCTGCATAGGCGATCATCCGACGCAATTGCGTCCACCAGCATCTCACATCACCCGGGTTGAAGGGGGTGCAGTAAAAACCAGCATCCATTGTCGGCTGAACGCGTGCATCGCGCCAATCGGCAAGCCAGCCTAGGTCCGTTTTGGCAAGTGCTGCAATTAAGCCATCCTCCCCCACAAGGTCCTCGGGCAAACGCAGATTCGCCGCGCGCATGCTTTTCAAGAAGCACCCCCGTAGCGCATATAAATCCCCCCACAGCCCGTGCGTCTCCCACATCTGCAACCGGTACTTTTCCGCATGCCTGCCGTTTAGCGGCATTGCTGCTGCGATCAGGGCATCGGGATGATGATCAAGGGTGTTGATCAGCGCAGAGATGGAGCCAGCGGCAACCTGGCAATCCCCATCGACAAAGATCGCCAAAGGCACCTCTGGCGAAAGCATTTCAAACACGATCCGGTTCCAACTGCGCGCTTTGCCCCCCACAACCCAATCATGAACTGTGATATTATGATGCCTGGCAGCGACACGCTGTCCATTGGCAACAGTCGCATCCTGAGATCCATTAACAACTACATGGATATCAAATTGAGGGTCTGAGAGCGGCAAGCTCTCTAAGCAACGCGCTATCACCCGCGCTTCATTCCGCGCGAGAACAATAATGGGGATGGCAAGGCAAGAGCTGTGATGCTGGCGGGGATGCATTGCCAAAGCCTAGCACCCAAGCGTTGTGCCATAGTTAACGCCCATCGAGCGCGACCTAAAAACGAAATGCAGGAAAAGTTGGTAGCGGAGGAGGGACTCGAACCCCCGACACGCGGATTATGATTCCGCTGCTCTAACCAGCTGAGCTACTCCGCCCCAAGTCGCCGAAACTCTCGGGAAGCGCGCCTATAGGCAGGCTTTTTCGGCGGGTCAACAGGGTGCAGACAGGGCAATACGAAATATCGCCCTACCCTGCCTTAAATCTCGACCTGACTTCCCAGTTCTACCACGCGATTGGTTGGCAGACGGAAAAATTCCATCGCGCTTTCCGCGTTGCGGAGCATCCACGCGAACAGCTTTTCACGCCAGATCGCCATACCGGGCCGCGATGAGGGCAAAAGCGTCTGTCGGGCGAGGAAGAAGCTCGTCTCCATCATCTTAATCGGCGCTCCAAAGCTGGTGATGCTGGTCAGAGCTGCAGGCACATCGGGCTCTTCCATGAAGCCGAATTTGAGGATCAGCCGGTGGAAGCCCTGCCCCAAATCATCCAGCTGGTAGCGCTTATCAGGATCGACAAAGGGCACCCCTGGAATTTTGACCGTCAGCAAAATGACGCGCTCATGCAGCACTTTGTTGTGCTTCAGATTATGCAGCAGCGCATGCGGCACGCCCTCTACTGTCGATGTCATAAAGACCGCAGTCCCAGGCACGCGTGTCGCTGACGTCGCCGCCGAATTGATGAACACTTTCACGGGCATTGCGGCTTCGCGCATCCGCTCCATCATCAACTTGCGCCCGCGCGACCAGGTGGTGAGCATCGTAAAGGCAATCAACCCGACGACCAGCGGGAACCACCCACCGGAGGGCACTTTTGTGAGGTTCGCTGTAAAATAAGCGGTATCCACCACAAAGAACACGGCCAAAAGCGGCACGATGAACCAACGATTCCACTTCCAAATATTGAGCAGCAGAACCGCCAAGAGGCAGGTATCGATAAACATCGCCCCAGTCACGGCAATGCCATAAGCTGACGCCAAATTGCTGGAGCTTCCAAATTGCAGCACCAGCAAAATGACCATCACCATCAGCGCCCAATTGATGACGGGAATGTAAATCTGCCCTGCTGCACTCTCGCTGGTATGTTGAATGCGCAGGCGCGGCATAAAGCCCAGCTGAATAGCCTGTTGCGTCAACGAAAAAGCGCCCGAAATCACCGCTTGGCTGGCAATGATGGTTGCCATGATTGCCAAGATAACCAAAGGCAGGCGAAAGCCATCTGGGGCCAGCAGGAAGAATGGGTTGAGAATGGCCTGATTGGCCTGTTCAGGGCTTAGGCTCATAATCATCGCGCCTTGGCCGAGATAATTGAGCATCAACCCGGGCAGCACGATCCAGATCCACGAGATACGGATCGGGCGGCGGCCAAAATGCCCCATATCCGCATAGAGCGCCTCAGCGCCTGTGACGGCCAACACGACCGAACCCAACGCCAAAAACCCTTTCAGCGGATCACCCGCGAAGAAGGACAGAGCGTGGCTGGGTGACAAAGCCCACACAATTTCAGGCGCCTGGGCAATATGATACACACCAAGGAACGCCAACGTTGCGAAATAGAGGATCATAATCGGCCCGAAAAGCGCGCCAACCTTCGCCGTGCCGCGTGCTTGAAACGCAAAGAGGCCGAACAGAATTGCAACAGCAAAGGGCAAAACCAGCGGCTCAAAAGCCGGGCTGACCACGGCAAGGCCTTCCGATGCCGAAAGCACCGACATGGCTGGCGTAATCATAGAATCGCCATAGAATAACGCCGTTGCAAAGACGCCGAGCATGACAATGGGCACCGACCAACTCTTGCCCTGCGCCTCACGGCTAATAAGCGCGAGCAACGCAAGACTGCCGCCTTCGCCCTTATTATCTGCACGTAAGATGACGGTGACATATTTCAGCGTCACCACCACCATCATCGACCAGAAGATAAGGCTCAGCACGCCATAAATATGCACATGATCTGGCGGGATTGGGTGGTGGCCGGCGAATGTTTCGCGGAACGCATAAATGGGGCTCGTGCCAATATCGCCATACACAATGCCAATGGCCGCAATGAGCAGCTTATGCAGCGGGCCGTGATGCTCATGACCATGCTCTTCAACATCATGGAATTGCGCAGAATTTACAGCGGACTCACTCATTGCGAGGACCCATTAAAGGCAGGGCGCAAACAAACTTAGCCGCGCGCTGCGGTGAAAACGTCGGGCGCGCTAGCACGGTGCTGCGCGCCCCGCAAATTATTTGGCACGTCTCTGCTCACTGGCCGCCTCATCGTCGAGTAGGCCTGCGCGCGCCAAATCCATCAGCAGCTTTTGACGTATGGGCGCATCGGCCGGCAAAATGGCCAGCAATTGCCCAAAAAGCGGCTTTGCAGCCTCTCCCTTTCCGTTTTGAGCCAGTGCCATCGCATAGAAATATAATGCCCCTGGATAACCCGGCGTAAGCTTAAGCGCCTTTTTGTAACAATATTCAGCAGCTGGAGACAAAAGCCCGCGCCCCTGCCCGACCATGGCGTTGCCCAAACCGGTCCATAATGCTGCGCTATTGGGGGAACGGTCGAGCGCGCGTTGCAGCACTGTTGCCGCTAAATCCGGGCGATCAATCCGAAAATAAGCATCTGCCTGCGCCATCGCCTCTGCCTCGGCGCCAAATTTTCCAATCAAATCGCCGCGCCGAGCCGCCTCTGGGCCGATCTCAGTGGGCGCTTCCGGCTTGGGCTGCACTGGCGCACCAGGCAGATTTGGAGAGCCCTGCAGCGAATAGCCGACCAAACCCAGAGACAAGGCCGCCCCAGTGATCGACAGCGCACCTTGCGACAGGCGCCCAAATTTCCAGAGCAGCAGAACCGCCAGCAAACCGATGAAGATGACGATGAACAAAGCCATTAGCGCCCCCTTTTCCGGATACGGCCCAAGGCAAGCGCGGCACCCAACATCATAAGCAACGCTGGCATCCCCCAGAGCAACAATGACGTGCCGCGTGTTGGGGGCGCATAGGTAACCCAATCGCCATAGCGCTCAACCAACCAAGCCCGGATGGCCTCTGGCTTTTCACCACGCGCAATCCGTTCTCGGATCAACGAGCGCATGTCACCTGCCATTTCGGCATCTGAATCCGCTATGGATTGGCCCTGACACACAAGGCAACGAATAGTTTCCATCAAATGCTTCGCCTGCTGCTCCTGCGCAGGATCTTTCAATTGCACATAGGCGTATGGCGCCGCATCCATTCGCGAGTCCGCAAGGGTTGGCGCAGAAATGCCGATCGCGAGCAGATATAGAGGCGCTAAAAACCTCATTGCGCCGCCTTCAATGCAGCGACAATCTGAGGCACATCTTCCGCGCGAATGTCGCCAATATGCTGCATTCGCACCACCCCCTTGCCATCAATCACAAAGCTCTCTGGCACGCCAGACGAGCCAAGGCTGATTTGCACCTTACTGGAAACATCTGACCCAATACGGGCATAGGGATCCCCATGTTTGCGGAGAAATTCAACGACATCATCGGGCTTGTCACGAATGGCGATGGCATGAATTTCCACCCCTTGCTTCTGCAATTCCAGCAGCACGGGCGCTTCGGCTGCACAGGGCAGGCACCAGCTGGCAAAAATGTTGAGCAACACGGGTTTGCCTGACTTCAGATCTGCACTTGATAAACCGGGATGGCTTGGCACCACTGGCGGCAAGCTAAATTGCGGAACCGGCTTGCCAACCATTTTTGAACCAATGGTTGCCGATTCCGGCGAGACGAGCCCCCGCAACAGAACGCCGGCAAACAAGGCAAAAACCATGAGCGGAAGCCATAAGAGCACCTTACGCATGCTGCCCCCCTACGCCCTTCCCGCGCTCGCGCCACAGCCGCCCGACCAATGACAATGCGCCTCCAAAGGCAATCATCGCGCCGCCAAGCCAAATAAGCGTAACCCAAGGCTTCCACCAAAGCCGCAATTGCCAACGCCCATCGCCATTTTGTTTGCCGAGAACGGCATAGAGCTGCCCGTCAAGCCGCGTGGAGATGGCTGCCTCGCTGGTGTCAGTTGGTGGGGTGCTGTAGTTGCGCGCCTGCGGATGCAGAGTGAACGGCGTGCCATTGCCGCGCTTTGCCTCCATTGTCGCTTCCAGCGCGGTCCAATTTGGCCCAATGACGGGTGCCACATTGTCCAGACGCACGGTGAAGGGCCCCACTTGGGTTGCCTCGCCTTCCGCCACGGCAACCAGCCGCTCTTTCATAAAGGCGCTATCCGTCGCCATGCCCGCCAGTGCCACCGCCACGCCCAAATGCGAAATCACCATGCCCCAGGTAAACATCGGTGTGCGGCGCAAATTGCGGCCCCATAAGGGGGCTATACTGCCCGCCGCCGCGAGAGCAGCCGCCGCCAAACCGAGCCAAGACAATAGGCCAATGTCTGGCGCTGCCAAACGCACCAAAATCAGCACCACAACACCCAGAACCAGCGGCAAGGCCAAGCGCCGCATTAACGCCGCGCCGCGATCTTGCCGCCAGCGCATCAAGGGACCTGCGGCCATTGCAACAACGAGCAATAAAGCGACCGAGCCAGCTGCAGGGTTAAAATAAGGCGGGCCAATTGAAATCTGCTGCCCCAAGACCTGAGCGACAATTGGGTAAAGCGTCCCAATCAACACAACACCCAAAATAACCGTCAGGAACAAATTGTTCAGGACAAGCGCCGCTTCACGACTGACAGGTTCAAATGTGGCCCCTTCGCGAACGGTACCAACGCGTAAGGCAAACAGCGTCAGCGCCGCTCCAATGTAAATGAGAAGCAGCGCCAGAATGAAGCTCCCGCGTTCTGGATCTACTGCGAAGGCATGGACGCTCGTCAAAATGCCCGATCGAACCAAAAATGTGCCGACCATCGACATCGAAAAGGCGACAACGGCCAACATCACGGTCCAAGCCCGCAGCGCATCACGGGTGGCAAGCACGGTGACTGAGTGCAACAACGCCGTCGATGCCAGCCAAGGCATCAGTGAGGCATTCTCAACCGGATCCCAAAACCACCAGCCCCCCCAGCCAAGCTCATAATATGCCCAATAGCTGCCAGCCGTGATGCCAAGCGTCAGGAAAATCCAAGCCGCCAACACCCAAGGACGCATGGCACGGGCAAAGGCGGGGCCAACATCCCGTGTCACCAAAGCGCCAACAGCGAAGCTAAACGCCACCGACATGCCCACATAGCCCAAATACAATGTCGGCGGATGGAACGCCAAGCCGGGGTCTTGCAGCAGCGGGTTCAATCCATTCCCATCAGCTGGCGCTGGGCTCAATCGCGCGAAGGGATTGGAAGAAAACAACAAAAAGGCATAGAAACCGAGGGCGATCATGCCTTGCGCCATCAATGTCGCGATGAGAGTATCGCGCCGAACACGCCGTTCTAACAACGCAATTCCGCTACCTGCTACGGCGAGGATCGTCACCCAAAGCAGCATCGATCCTTCATGATTTCCCCAAGCGCCCGCAAATTTATACAGCCACGGCTTCTCGCTATGGCTGTTATCCGCCACCAGTTTGACCGACATGTCAGAGACCATGAACAGGTAGATCAACGTTGCAAAGGCGAAGCTCGCCA
>JAGWVG010000364.1 GCA_018970965.1 Alphaproteobacteria bacterium
TTGCACTCATCTTCTCCATACAGGCTTGGATCGTCTGGCCCGGCGCATAGGTATCGCAGGCAGCCTTCAGGGCCTCCTGATTGCGCTTCAGATCGGCACGGCCCACGGCTTCAATTTCATCCAGCGGCACATTGACCGCCTCGGTCGCGGACAGCATCCGCGCAAATCGATCCGCCCCCAGCGCAAAGTCATTATTGGCCGTCGCGCGCTGGCCTTCCAGCCATGTCGCCATATCTTGCATCGCCGCAGCGGCGGGTTTTACAACGGCATCAAATTCGGCCTGCAAGGCCGGGTCTTTCACGCTGGCGAAAGCGACCTTGGCATCTCCCGTATAATAATCGGCAAAGCCACGGAATCCGGGCACGCCGTAATTCACAAAACTGATCGGCAAAGGCGTCTTCAAATTAGCACGAATTTGCGTGAGAGCAGCCGGAATCGCGCGGGCATAGGCAATGAAGGCGCGCATCCGCGTTTCGGGGTTCGCATAAGGCCGCGCAATGTAAACATTTGGGTCTAGCCCATTGTCGAAATACCACGCAGGGTTGCGATGCGGTGCATCGGCATCTTCCAGCCAGAACAGGTCTTTGCGCGCCACTTGGATGAGATAAGCGCGCTCAAAGCGCTCATCCGCATTCAGCTTGGCAGGGTCCATCGCCTCGGCGTCAGCTATGCTGGATTTTAGGAAAGCAATCGTCGCTGCAAAACCCGCCTCGGACCAATCCGCCAGTTTGCCGTCATAATCATGCCGCCCCTGATAGATGGCAAAACTGGGATTATGGCGAAAATAGCCTTCAATGAATTTATCAGAAAAAGCCTGCCATGGCCGCGCCATAGCTGCAACGACTTTAGGTTTCGCAGCAGACGCAGCCGCAGATGCCGGCGCACCCGCCGCAATGAGCGCCAAACTCGCGCACGCCAAAGCGAGCGTGTGTTTTAAATAGCGGGGCGACATGGTCTTTTCTCCTGACAAATATTTTCTATGCGACTCAGATAATGATCAAAACTTGCACCAGCGCGCGTCCCGCGCCAAGGACACATTGTGACTGACAAAGCTGATATTCATCCCCACCCACTTTCGATCCGCGATTATCGCTATTTTTGGGTTGCGCGTTTTAGCGCGGTGCTGGCGACGATGGGGATGGTCGTTGTCATTGGCTACCAATTTTATGACGTTGCCCGAACCGACTACGGGATGAGCATTCGTGAAGCTTCATTCCAATTGGGATTGCTGGGGCTTGCGCAATTCATCCCGCTTGCCGTTCTGACCCCTGTCGCAGGCTGGGTTGCAGATCGCTATGACCGGCGGCGTGTGGCCATTTTTGCCAATGGCATTGATGGCATCGTTGCCCTGACGCTTGCGATCATGACGATGAACGACATGGTCAATTTGCCCTTATTATATGTGATGGCCGCCCTGCACGGCGTCGCGCGCGTTTTTGCAGCGCCCGCCATATCCTCCATCGTCGCCAATATTGTGCCTGCGGCCATTTTGCCGCGCGCAATCGCCTTTAATTCAATGGCATGGCAAACGGGCACGGTGATTGGGCCAGGCATTGGCGGCATCCTCTTTGCCAACCATGCTGCCCTCCCTTATTGGACATCCGCCCTATTGCTGGGCATTGCCTCATTCTGCAT
>JAGWVG010000365.1 GCA_018970965.1 Alphaproteobacteria bacterium
TCAAGCACGCCTTTAAGGGCAGCCAAGCCTCGGTAAAGGATACGGCCTATCCCGAGCGCGTCTATTGGGGCGACACGCACTTGCACACCGCAAATTCGGTGGACGCCTTTGGCTTTGGCAACCGGCTGGACCCAGAACAGGCCTTGCGCTTTGCCCGTGGCGATGAAGTCACATCCAGCACCGGCCTGAAGGCCCAGCTGGCACGCCCCTTGGATTTTCTGGTGATTTCAGACCATGCCGAGGGCATGGGCGCAACCAAGGCGCTGTATGATGCGCCGCGGATGATGATCAGCGATCCCATGCTGCTGCGTTGGTATGATTTGATGCACAAGGGGCCAAAGGAGTCGCTGCAGGCGACCGCCGAATTGCTGAATGCGCGGGCGCATAATAAATTGCCTGCCGGCCTTAATGATCCAGCCGCAGCGGCCAAGCGCACGCGCAAAATTTGGGATGAAAGCCTCGACACAGTTGATGAGTATAATGAGCCCGGCAAGTTCACGGCCTTTTTCGGGTTTGAATATACGCTGATGCAGGGCGGGAATAACCTGCACCGCAATGTCATCTTCCGCGACGACCGCGACAAAGTGTCCAAAGTCGTGCCGCTGGACCCTTCAAAGGAGCTCTGGCCCGATAAGTTGTGGGATTATATGGATGCCTATGAAAAGGCGACGGGAGGCAAAGTTCTCTCCATTCCCCATAATTCTAACTTGTCCAATGGCCTGATGTTCATGCTGACGGACCCGAGCGGTGGCCCGATGACGGCCGCCCAAGCCCGCAGGCGCGCGGCGCATGAGCCCGTTGTTGAAATCACGCAAATCAAGGGGGATAGCGAGGCGCATCCGTTCCTGTCGCCCAATGATGAATTTGCAGGCTATGGGACAGCAGGTTGGGACACCAATAACTTGCTCAACACCCAGCCAACCAAGCCCAATGACCTTTATGGCAGCTATGTGCGCGAAGCCTTGAAGCGCGGCTTGATGCTGGAACAGAAAATGGGCGTGAACCCCTATAAAGTTGGGGTGATTGGCTCAACGGATGCCCACACCGCGCTGTCCACGGCGGACGACAATAACTTCTTTGGCAAACATCCAGGCGTCGAGGGCGGCGCCAAGCGTGCGACGGACAGCTTTGTGCCCGGCATGAATGTGGGCCGCATGAACTGGCAGTCGCTTGCAAGTGGCTATGCGGCGGTCTGGGCAACATCCAATACGCGCCACGCCATCTGGGATGCGCTGAAGCGCCGCGAAGTTTATGCAACGACGGGCCCGCGCATGACGGTGCGCTTCTTTGGCGGGTGGGACTTTACGGCAGGTGACTTAAAGGCCGATTGGGTGAAGCTTGGCTATAAGCGCGGCGTTCCCATGGGCGGCAGCCTTGCAGCGGGTCATAAGGGCGCGCCAAGCTTTATTGTTTCGGCGTTGAAAGACCCGATTGGTGCCAATCTTGACCGCGTGCAAATTGTCAAAGGCTGGGTCGACAAGGCTGGCAAGAGCCATGAAAAAGTCTTCGACGTTGTCTGGAGCAACATGGAGACGCGCAAAGCCGTTGGCGGCAAGGTGCCAGCGGTTGGCGACACAGTTGATTTGGCAAAGGCAAGCTATGCCAACACCATTGGCGCGCCCGCCCTTAGCAC
>JAGWVG010000366.1 GCA_018970965.1 Alphaproteobacteria bacterium
GTGCAGGTATGCGCCGAGGTGGCCGAGAAATAGGCCCGGCCATAGCCGCCCGTCGCGAGCACAACAGATTGCGCACGGAAGCGATGAATGCTGCCATCTTCCATGCACATGGCGATCACGCCCCGGCAGGCCCCATCTTCCATGATGAGGTCGAGCGCGAAATATTCGATGTAGAAATCTGCATCATATTTCAGCGACTGTTGGTAAAGCGCATGGAGCATTGCATGGCCCGTGCGGTCTGCGGCTGCGCAGGTGCGCTGCACCGGCGGGCCATCACCCATATTCTGCATATGTCCGCCAAAGGGGCGCTGATAAATCGTGCCATCCTCATTGCGGCTAAACGGCACGCCTGCATGTTCCAGCTCGTAAACGGCCGCCGGCGCTTCACGCACCATATATTCAATGGCGTCTTGGTCGCCCAGCCAGTCCGACCCCTTCACGGTGTCATACATGTGCCACGTCCAGTGATCGGGCGAGTTATTGCCCAGGCTGGCGGCGATGCCCCCCTGCGCGGCCACAGTGTGCGAGCGGGTTGGAAAAACCTTGGTGACGCAGGCCGTTTTCAGGCCGGCTTCTGCCGCACCCATTGTGGCGCGCAGGCCAGACCCGCCGGCCCCCACAACAACGACATCATAGGTATGATCAATGATCTTATAGCTATCAGACATCAGTTGGGTGTCCCCGTCAGTGCAATCTTGGCAATCGAAAACAGCGCGAGTGCGCCAAGGCCAAAGGTGTAAAAGGTCAATGCCGCAACGCTGGCAAATTTCAGACCATCTTCATGAACATAATCTTCAATGAGGACCTGAAGCCCCATACGAAAATGCCAAAAGACCGAAATCACCAGCAACATCATCGGCACGGCAACCAAGGGCTGCTCAAGCCACAAGCGGATCGTGGCATAATCATAAGTCGGCAAGCGCAGCAGCGAGAAAACCAGCCACAACATGAGCAGCAAATTGCTGACCGCCGTCGTGCGATGCAACACCCAATGACCACCGCCATGCTTGGCTGACCCAAGACCGCGAACGCGGCCCAGACCTGTTCCGTTCCCCATCGCCTTATCCCTTCACGAACAGCAGATAGCCCCAGACAGCCGCCGTCATCACCACGCCAAAGACGAAGGTGCCGCGCGCCCAGAAGCGGTTGGTCGTCAATTCATAGCCCGCGCCAATATCCAGCACGAGGTGACGCAGACCCGAAGCGAGGTGCTGGAAAAACGCCCATGTCAGGCCAACCAGCACAAATTTGCCCAGCGGATGGACCGCCCAGCTGAGGAAATACTCATAGGCTTCTTTGCCGGAAGCCGCCGCAGCGAGCCACCAAACAAGCACCATCGCCCCAACAACAGCCATGCCATCGCCCGTCGCCCGGTGGAAAATGGAGGTCGCCATATGTGCGCCCCATTTCCAGATCGAAAGATGCGGCGAGATAGGCCTTGCGCGGTTTTGCGCCATGATCATTCCTTCGTCTTTGTCTTGCGTCGGCACCCCATTAGCGCGTCAATCGGCTCGTGCAACTGCCTTTACCCAAGTGCAACCCACACATTATGGGGAAGTTATGACACAGCATATTCTCATCACCGGAGCATCGCGCGGTATTGGCGCCGCCATTGCCGA
>JAGWVG010000367.1 GCA_018970965.1 Alphaproteobacteria bacterium
ATCCTCAATCCTTGCCAGTGATTCCTCGCGGCCGAGCAGCACCAGCACATCAAAAATTCCGGGGGAGGTTCCCCGGCCAGTCAACGCTGCCCGCAACGGCTGCGCCACCTTGCCGAGGCCGACACCGGCCTCCGTTGCAACGGCCTTAACACCCTCTTCTAATGTGGCCAGTTCCCAATTGGTCTGACCCTTTAGTGTTGCCAAGGCCTTGCCCAGAAGGACGTCGGCCTCTTCACCTAGCAGGGTTGCGGCTTTTTCGTCCATCGAAATTGGTCGTGTGTCGAACAGAAACATCGCCCCTTCGGCGATTTCGATCACCGTCTTGGCGCGAACTTTAAGAACCGGCATTGCCTTGGCCAGCAACATCATTTCTGCTTCGGTTAAAGACCGGCCCAAATCGGCCTCAATGCGCGGCTGTGCCAAATGCGCCAGCCGGGCATCATCAGCCTCGCGGATGTAAATGCCGTTCAGGTTCTCCAGCTTTTTGAAATCAAAACGTGCAGCCCCGCGGCCCACATCCGCCACATCAAACCATTCAAGCGCTTGAGTGCGGCTGATGACTTCATCATCGCCATGGCCCCAGCCCAGCTTCAACAAATAATTGTTAATCGCTTCAGGGAGATAGCCCATCTCATCGCGATACGCCTCAACACCCAGCGCGCCATGGCGTTTGGACAGCTTTGCACCATCTGCCCCGTGGATCAGGGGAACATGCGCATAAATAGGTTCTGCCCAGCCCATGCCGCGGATCAGCGCCAATTGGCGGAATGCGTTGTTCAAATGGTCGTCCCCGCGAATAACGTGCGTGACGCCCATATCGTGATCGTCGACGACAACGCTGAGCATATAGGTGGGCGTGCCATCAGAGCGAAGGAGGATCATATCATCCAGCTCGGCGTTAGACACAGTCACATCGCCTTGCACCAGATCAGAAATTGTTACCGCCCCTTCGGTCGGCGCTTTCAGGCGCACGACATAGGGCTTGTCCGATGGCTGATCGGCTTCGGGCGTGTCGCGCCACGGGCTGCGAATGCGAAAGGGGCGTTTTTCGGCCTCGGCTGCCGCGCGCATCGCCGCCAATTCATCCTGCGTCAGATAGCAGCGATAGGCATGGCCGCGCGCCATGAGCTCATGCGCCACTTCGGCATGGCGGGCCGCGCGAGAAAATTGATAAACTTCCTCGCCATCCCAATCGAGGTCCAGCCAGC
Source organism: Alphaproteobacteria bacterium (assembly GCA_018970965.1). Classification (GTDB taxonomy): domain Bacteria; phylum Pseudomonadota; class Alphaproteobacteria; order Sphingomonadales; family Sphingomonadaceae; genus Aquisediminimonas. The sequence goes on from JAGWVG010000367.1 coordinate 1,209, forward strand.
GCAGGCCATCCAAAATTGCTTCAATGGCGGCATCGGTCGAGCGGGCACGATCGGTATCTTCGATGCGCAGCAAGAACTTACCGCCCATGCGCCGGGCATAGAGCCAATTGTACAGCGCGGTGCGTGCGCCGCCAATGTGCAGATAGCCCGTCGGGGACGGAGCAAAGCGCGTCACAACGCCTGAATTTTCTGTGCTTGCGCCCACGCGCATATTCTCCAACAATCAACTATGGCGAGTAAAGCCGGCGTGGCCCCTAGCACGGGATTTGGTGCGCTTCAAACACGCGCAATTGGTTATGCGCGTCAATTATTTGCGCGGCTGGAAATTGGGCTGGAGGCAGAGGCTGCAAACCTGCCTTTGTGGCTGCCTATTGCCTTTGGGGCCGGCATCGCAGCGTGGTTTGCTCT
>JAGWVG010000063.1 GCA_018970965.1 Alphaproteobacteria bacterium
CGGATTTTGGATTCAAAACCGCGCGGGGAGGGGGTGTAAAAGCCCTGGGGAGTCATCTCTTCAGGCCAATAATTATCACCGCTAAACGCGCCATCCTGATCATGATCATAGGCATAGTCTTTGCCATAGCCCAAATTTTTCATCAGTTTTGTGGGGGCGTTGAGAATATTGGCGGGCGGCATAAGCGAGCCTGTCTCTTTGGCGGATTTCCAGGCTGCCTTTTGGGCGGCATAGGCGGCGTTAGATTTTGGCGCGGTTGCCAAATACAGGCAGGCCTGCACAATCGCCAATTCGCCTTCTGGGCTGCCAAGGAAGTCATAAGCATCTTTGGCGGCAAGGCACTGGACCAGCGCTTGTGGATCGGCAAGGCCAATATCCTCGCTGGCAAAGCGCACAAGACGGCGCAGCACGTAAAGGGGCTCTTCACCTGCCACCAGCATGCGCGCGAGATAATAAAGCGCGGCCTGCGGGTCTGATCCGCGAAGGCTTTTATGCAGGGCCGAAATAAGGTTGTAATGGCCTTCACGATCTTTGTCGTACACGGGCATGCGCCGATGCAGCAGCGCGGCAAGTGCCTGTGGGTCGAGCGCATCTTCAATGTGAATTGAAAAGAGCGTTTCAACCTGATTGAGCAAAAATCGCCCATCGCCATCGGCAGACGCAATCAGCGCAGCGCGGGCATCTTCGGTCAAGGGGAGCATTCGGCCCATGAGCACTTCGGCACGGGCGAGCAAAATATCCAGCGCTGCCGCATCCAGCCGATGCAGGACCAATACTTGCGCGCGGCTAAGCACGGCGGCATTCAGCTCAAAGCTGGGATTTTCAGTCGTTGCCCCGACCAGCGTGACTGTGCCTTTTTCAACATAGGGCAGAAAGCTATCTTGCTGTGCGCGATTAAACCGGTGGATTTCATCCACGAACAACAATGTTCCTTGTCCGGTGCGGGCATAGTCTTCGGCAGCGGCAAAGGCCTTTTTCAAATCTGCCACGCCTGAAAATACGGCCGAGAGCGGCTCAAAGCGCAGTCCCACGGCATCCGCCAGAAGCCGCGCAATTGTCGTCTTACCGGTGCCCGGCGGGCCCCAGAGGATCATTGATGAGAGCTTGCCTGCCGCCAGCATGCGGCCAATCGCGCCATTGGGCCCCGTCAGATGGTCTTGCCCCACAACATCATTGATCGTCGCGGGGCGCAGTCGTTCCGCCAAGGGGGCCGGAGGGCCATCTTGATCAAATAGCTCAGCCATGCGCCGGGGATCGAGCCGGACTTAGCCGGTGATATTGGTCCAGCACCGCCTGGTTGACGGCATCCCAGTCATAGGCGCTGCTGGCCTGTGCGCCGGCTGCGCCATGATTTTGACGCAAGCTTGCGTCCGAGCAATAGGCGGCCAGTGCCTCAGCATAGCCCGCAACATCGCCCGGGGTGACGAGCCGGCCTGTGACACCATCCGCCACAAGGGATTCGCTGCCCGTTGCACGCGCGGCAATAACCGGAATGCCGCAGGCCATTGTCTCCAGCGTCACATTGCCGAATGTTTCGGTGATCGATGGATTAAACAACATATCCATAGATGCCACTGCGCGTCCCAGATTGGCGCCAGACTGGAAGCCCACAAACACGCCATCTTTCAAGCGATCCGCAAACCAATCGCGCGCCGGGCCTTCGCCAATCACCAATACACGATGCGCAACCCCACGGGCGCGCAGCGCATCAATGCTGTCAGCAAAGACATCTAGGCCCTTTTCCATCACCAGTCGGCCCAAAAAGCCAATCACAGGCTCGGCATCCGCGATGCCCAGGCCGCGTCGCCATGCGAGATCGCGCTGATCGGGATTGAAGATGCTGGTATCAATGCCGCGCGCCCAAATTCCGATATTGTCGCTCATGCCCTGCGCGCGCATCACATCAGCCATGGATGGGGAAGGGGCCACCACCGCATCGCAGCGTCGGTAAAAGCGCCGCAGCATCGCCTCAACCGCCGGCTCGAGAAAGCCGAGGCCATAATAACGCGGATAGGTTTCAAAACGCGTGTGCATAGAGGCCAGAACGGGAATACCGCGTTTTTGGGCCCATTTAAGAGCACCATGGCCCAAAAGATCGGGCGCTGAGACATGGACAATGTCTGGCGCGAAAAGCGCGAGATCGGCGCGTGCCGCGGCTGTTAGCCCGCGTGCCAGCCGATATTCTCCCCGCCCAAAGGGTAAGGGAAGTGAGGCTACACTGACCAGATCACCCGTTGGTGGAAAATCAGGCGTATCCGTGGTTGGCGAATAGATTCGCACCTGAACCCCTTGGCGCAGCAAATAGCCCACCAGCCGGTTGAGCGCCTGATTAGCGCCATCGCGCACATAGTTATAGTTGCCGCTGAACAAAGCGATACGAAGCGGGGTTGCGATCATGAGCCTGCCGATAGCCTAAAGGTCAGCCGAACGAAAGTTCTGCCCACACGGGCAAATGATCAGAAGCTTGCCGTGCTTTCAAACTGTGGTGCGTGCCGGCATCCTCGATGTGCAGGCCGTGACTGACAAAAATACGATCCAACCGTGCAACGGGCCTTTGGCTGTGAAAGCTGGGGCCCGTTTGCGCCAAATGGTGGCGGCCCACAAATTCATCCATCATGCCGCCTTGGTGCGACCATTGGTTCATATCGCCCATCAAAACGGAAGGCAGCGGGGGCGTCCGGTGATCGACCTCTGCCAACACCGCGCGGACCTGTTGCCGCCGCCGAAGGCCCGACAGGTCAAGATGCATCCCAACGATGCGCAGCGCATGTCCCCCGACATCAATATCGGCCAGCACTGCCCCGCGCGGTTCAATCGTCGGCAGGTGCAAAATATCGTGCATCAGCACACCAAAGCCGCGGCGGACCAAAATGGCATTGCCATGATGGCCGAGTGATTCTGCGCGCGTTTCAAAAGGCACAGGAAGATAATCGGTTTCCGCCGCAATGAGATCGGGCGGCAGGGCCGAGTGCCGTAAACCAAAGCGCCGGTCCGCCTCTTGCAAGGCGATGATATCGGCTCCGATTTCATTTAGCACTTCCAGCACACGCGCCGGCCTGCGGCGACGATCGGTGCCAATGCCTTTGCGAATATTATAGCTGGCAACTTTGACCATGGCTGTGTGCTAGCCCGCCCAAGGCTGTCGGCCAAGCTCGGAAAATTTCTCCTACTGGGCCCCCGTTTAAAAAATGTCGGCTACATCGCCTTGACAGCCCACAGGCGCTCCCTTAGAGGCCGCCTCCTCACGCTGAAACGCGGGTGTAGCTCAGTTGGTTAGAGCGCCGGCCTGTCACGCCGGAGGTCGCGGGTTCGAGCCCCGTCACTCGCGCCACTTCTCAAGAAGAAGCGGCGGATTTTCCTCGAAAACTCAAATCGGGTTCTGGCAAAGGGCCGCGCTTTGCCACGGCGCTTAGCGAAACCGTCCGGTTTCCATCCATTTCAGCACGGGGCGCAGCGGAAATATCCAGATAATCCCAGCGATCAGGTAAAAGACGGACTGCACCAGTATCGGCCATGCGCCCACCCAGCTTGAAAGGCTGGCCACCAGCACAGCCCAAACGGCCATATAGGCCAAGATGCCAAGGGTGCCGACGGGCTTGCGCCAGCTGGGCTGTTCTAAGTCTTTCATTTCATGATCCGGCTTGTGGCAGGGAGGATCCATTCGGCCTCTGTCGCAATAGCGTCAAGCGGCATATCCCATGGGTCAGCGGGAAGCGCTTCGAATTCTTGGATAGACCAGCCTAGGCCAATGCGCAGAGCATCGGGCAAACGCGCTAATGCCCGGTCATAATGCCCCGCACCTTGGCCCAATCGATTTCCTGCGCGGTCATACCCCAGAAGCGGCATTAAAATGACATCTGGTGTTCGCTCTGCAGCATGGGCCATGGGCTGCGAAAAGCGGGCTGCGGCAAGCTCCACAGGCGCATCGGGTGTCCATGTGCGAAAAGCCATGGTGATGCCATCTGCGCCAATCCAGGGCAGGCTGAGATGGTAGCCCGCATCATGAAGCGACTGGAGAAGCGCAGAAGGATCAGCCTCGCTGCCCATTGCAAGATACCCCGCCACACAAGCGCCAGCCGGCAGCAGTTGTTGCAACTGCGCGGCGCCATCGTCTGCCAATGCAAACAATGCACTGCCCCGGCTTTTCAAGAAAGCCTGGCGCCGCGTCCGGGCGGCACATCTGAGTTCAGCCTTCGTCATATCTGTCATGGGTTGGCGGACCCGCCATGGCCGTTTGCCGGAATATCCTCTGACGCCAAGTACGTCAGGTGGGGACCATGTACCACAGGCCAAGACCTGGGCAGGGACAGCCCCCATGGATGTGGAATCGCCTCAGGGATAATCGCATCGGCTCGCACCGGGCAGCATCCGCCACGGCTCATATAGGGAATTCAGCCGCGCTGCTCAAGGCGCATGGCCAGCTTTTCCAGCCGCGCGGCAATGTCTTCCAGCAATTCAGCCTCCAGGCTTGCATCTGCGCTGGGCGTCGGAGCAGGGGCCGGTGTTGGCGCACGGCCAGTGCGTCGTGCCTCTTCCAATTCATCAGCCAGCAACAGCGATGCGAATAGCAATTGGCGGACTTCGCTCATTCCGCCCAAACCACGCTTGGCTTGTTGGGCCTTTGCGTCCACTTGCGCCGCGGCCGCCAGCAGGTTCGCCTCTTCGCCATCGCGACAGGCAACGGCGTAGCTGTTGCCGCCAATCAGCAGATCAACTTTTGCCATTAGCTGCGCCCTCCTGCCGAAGCGCGGGCGATGACTGCATCCAAAGCAGAAAGCGCAATTGTTGCTTCTTCCCTCAATTTGGCGTGGCGTTCGGCCAAGGCAGCCAACTCGGCCGCCGTGCTTTCGGCATCAGAAGTGCCCGAAATGGGCGTGTTTGCGAGTGTGTCGAGCCGGTCAAGCGCAGCGGCGATGCGCGCTAAGGCGTTGTTCTTTCGATCAATGGACATAGATAAACCTTACCATGCGTCGCCCGCGCCGCAAGTAAAATGCCGCCGCTTCGGTTGACCATCGTCCGAGGGGGAGACAATAGGGCTTCGACTCTGCGTAGGCGAGTCGTCTCGCTCTGTCTGGGCCAGCCTAAAAGGACTGTCATGACCGTTGACCTGCAGCCTCTCGCCAACGCAATCCGCGCGTTGTCGATGGACGCCGTGCAAGCCGCCAATTCTGGCCACCCGGGGATGCCCATGGGGATGGCCGATGTCGCCACTGTTCTTTTCACCGAATTTTTGAAGTTTGACCCGGAGGCGCCCAAATGGGCCGACCGAGATCGCTTTGTTCTTTCGGCGGGCCATGGCTCGATGTTGGCCTATTCTACGCTGTATCTCGCTGGCTATCAGCGCCCGACCATTGAGGATATTCGCAATTTCCGCCAGCTGCACAGTCCGTGCGCAGGCCATCCGGAAAATATTGAGCTGGAAGGCGTCGAATCAACAACCGGGCCGCTTGGGCAGGGGCTGGCGATGGCGGTCGGCATGGCAATGGCCGAGCGGCATCTGAATGCAGTTTATGGCGACGATCTGGTCGATCACCGGACATGGGTTATCGCTGGTGATGGCTGTTTGATGGAAGGCATTAATCACGAAGCCATTGGTTTGGCCGGGCATTTGGGCTTGGGCCGGATGATTGTGCTGTGGGATGACAATCGCATCACCATTGATGGCAAAACTGATTTGTCGACCAGCGAAGATGTACTGGCGCGGTATCAGGCAACAGGCTGGCATACTGAAAGCTGCGATGGGCATGATTTTGCTGATATTCGCCGCGCGATTACCGCCGCGCTGGCCGATAATCGCCCGTCTTTGATTTCGTGCCGCACGCTGATTGGTAAGGGATCTCCCAATAAGCAGGGCACGTCGGGTGTCCATGGTTCGCCCTTGGGGGGTGATGAAATTGCAGCGACACGCGCGGCCTTGGGCTGGACGGCTGAGCCTTTTGTTGTTCCCTCAGACATTCTTGATGCGTGGCGCGCCAAGTGCGCGCGCGGCGGCCAAGCGCATAAGGCTTGGCAGGGGCGCTTGTCGAACAATGCGCGTTCGGCAGAATTTGTTGCGCGGATGTCAGGTGAGCTGCCAGCGGTTCCTGCAATGGCGGATTATCTGAAATCACTGGCTGAAACAGCGCCAAAGGTTGCGACCCGCAAGTCGAGCGAAATGGCCCTGGAAGTGCTGACCGCAGGCATCCCGGCGATGGTTGGCGGTTCGGCGGACTTGACCGGATCGAACAACACCAAAACCAAGGCGACCACGCCTTATGGTCGCGATGATTATGCTGGCCGCTATGTCTATTATGGCATTCGGGAATTTGGCATGGCAGCCGCAATGAATGGCATGGCGCTGCATGGCGGTGTGGTACCTTATGGCGGCACCTTCCTTGTCTTTTCGGACTATTGCCGCAACGCCATCCGCCTTTCGGCAATTCAGGAGCAACGCGTTGTCTATGTGATGACGCATGACAGCATTGGCCTTGGGGAAGATGGTCCAACGCACCAACCCGTAGAACATGTGATGAGCCTGCGGACCATGCCCAATGTGGCTGTGTTCCGCCCAGCAGATGCCGTGGAAACGGCTGAATGCTGGCAGCTGGCTTTGGCACGCGCCAACGGCCCCTCGGTTTTGGCGCTGTCGCGTCAGAATTTGCCCGCTGTCCGCTTTGATGTTTCAGAAAATCTCTGCGCCAAGGGCGGTTATCGTCTGAAGGCGGCGGAAGCTGAGCGTAAAGTTGTTCTGGTTGCCACCGGATCAGAGGTGGAAATTGCCTTGGCGACCCAGGCCGCGCTTGAGGCTAAAGGTATTGGCGCAGATGTCGTTTCTATGCCCTGCACCGAATTGTTCGATGTGCAGTCCGCCGCGTATAAGGCAGAGCTTCTGCCGCGCGACGCGCTGATCGTGTCAATCGAAGCCGGGGTTACGTTGGGCTGGGAACGTTATACGGGCCTTGATGGCCTTAACATTGGTATTGATCGCTTTGGCGCATCCGCGCCGGCAGAGGCGTTGTATGATTATTTCGGCCTGACCGCTGAGAAAATCGTGCCGCGCATCCTGGAGAAATTGTCCAACTAAAGGAGTGAAGACATGGCGAAGGTTGCCATCAACGGATTTGGCCGCATTGGTCGCAATGTGGCGCGTGCCATCCTTGAGCGCCCGGATTGCGGCCTTGAGCTGGTGTCGATCAACGATCTGGCCGATGCCAAGTCCAACGCTTTGCTCTTCAAGCGGGATTCGGTTCACGGCGCGTTTAACGGCAGCGTTGAGGTGGATGGGAATGATCTCATCATCAACGGCAAGCGCATTCATGTGACGGCTGAGCGTGACCCTGCCAACCTGCCGCATGCTGCACAAGGCATTGATATTGCCTTGGAATGCACGGGCTTCTTCACCGATAAAGAGAGCGCCTCGAAGCATTTGACCGCAGGGGCCAAGCGCGTGCTTATCTCCGCACCGGCCAAGGGCGTTGACCTGACGGTTGTCTATGGCGTCAACCACGAGAAACTGACAGCCGATCATAAGGTCGTCTCTAACGCCTCATGCACCACCAACTGCTTGGCGCCTTTTGCCAAGGTGTTGAACGATGCGATTGGCATTGAACGCGGCCTGATGACCACGGTTCACGCCTACACCAATGATCAGAAGATCCTCGATCAAATCCATTCCGACATGCGCCGTGCGCGTGCCGCTGGCATGTCGATGATCCCGACGACGACGGGTGCCGCCCGCGCGGTGGGTGAAGTTCTGCCGGAATTGAAAGGCAAGCTCGATGGCTCGGCCATTCGCGTGCCGACCCCCAATGTCTCGGTGGTTGATCTGACCTTCCAGCCAAAGCGCGACACGAGTGTTGAGGAAGTCAACGCGTTGCTCAAGGCCGCCGCTGAAGGCCCGATGAAGGGCGTGCTTGGCTATTCAGACGAGCCTTTGGTCTCGATCGACTATAACCACTGCCCCAACAGCTCGACGATCGACAGTCTCGAAACCGCTGTCATCGATGGCAAGCTGGTGCGTGTGCTGAGCTGGTATGACAATGAATGGGGCTTTTCCAACCGCATGCTCGATACAGCAGGCGTGATGGCAAAGCTGATCTAATAAAGGCACGCACGCGATGAGCCGGTTCAAGACGCTGGATGATATGGGCGATGTTGCGGGCAAGCGCGTGCTTGTGCGTGAAGACTTGAATGTCCCCATGGCCAATGGCGCGGTGACGGATGATACCCGTCTGCGCGCGGCGGCGCCAACGCTGCTTGAACTGGCAGATCGCGGGGCCAAGGTGCTGGTGCTGGCGCATTTCGGCCGGCCCAAGGGGGAACGGCGCGACGATATGTCGCTGCGTCAAGTTGTCTCGGCTTTGGCAGATGTGCTGGGCCGGGATGTTGGCTTTGTCAGTGATTGTGCAGGGGCCAAAGCCGCTGCAGCAGTGGCTGGGCTGACATCCGGCAGCATCACT
>JAGWVG010000368.1 GCA_018970965.1 Alphaproteobacteria bacterium
GGCTGGGCCAGCGACCGCGCCGGCCAAAAAACATCACACCCCCCAGCCCACAGGTGATCATCTGGCGCCATAACATCGCGTTATAAGCGCCAATTGCCAACACAAGGCTCTTCATGACGCCATCCATGACGGAAAACAGCGCGATACCGAGGCACGCAGCCAGGAAGGCCTTTGTCGTAGAAGCTGTCGGCTTAGACATGCAGCTTATCGAAACCCGTTCGATCCGCCGCCATCAATATTGAGCTTTTGGCCCGAGGCGTAAAAATTATCAGACGAAACAAACCAAAGCACAGCGGCCGCCACATCTTCTGGCACAGACACGCGACCAAAGGGGAAGCGGGCATCTAGCTCGTGAATATCAGCAACCCCGGTCACGGCCTTGGCGAGCCGTTCTCCCATGTCGGACACGGTCAGGCTGGGCGCGACAATATTCACGCGCACGCCATTTTTCTGCTCTTCCTTGGCGAGCGTAAGTGCCAAGGATTCCATCGCCGCTTTGCCCATATTATAGGGGGCGCCATTGGCGGCATGGCTCAATGTCGCAACGCTAGAAATCATGATGATATCCGATCGCGCATTTTGCCGCAGATAGGGGAGCGCGCATTTAGACATATAATGCGGTGCAAAGGCATGGACGCGCACAACGCGCTCCAATTCGGTCGGATCCGTGTCGGCTACGGATTGGCCGCGGCTCGCAATGCCCGCATTGTTCACCAAGATGGAGAGCCCGCCAAAATCTGCCGCAACAGCGGCAACCATGTCAGCACAGGCATTAAAATCATCGACAGCTGCCGCGTAGGCCTTGGCCTTGCGGCCCATAGCGCGGATTTCAGCAACGGCCTTTTCCGCTTCATCCGCTTCGCGCCGGTAATTTACGGCAACGTCAGCTCCGGCCCGCGCCAAGGCAAGCGCTATCCCGCGCCCTATGCCGCGAGATCCACCTGTGACTAAAGCGATGCGTCCATCCAAAGGCCCTGCGGTCACGCTGATCTCTCCCTGTTTGTCTTTCAACGGGTGATGAACGCGGACGCGCGGGAGAGCAAGGGGGGCCAAGGCCCCCCAAGCCAATATTAGGCTGCAAGCTTGCGCAGCACGTAATGCAGAATGCCGCCATTCATGAAATATTCGACTTCATTCGCGGTATCGATGCGGCACAGCGCCTTGAACGTGAAGCTGGAGCCATCCTTGCGGGTGACCTTAACGTCGACTTCTTGGCGCGGTTTCAGATCAGCAACACCCGTAATGGTGAAGCTGTCATCGCCCGTCAGGCCCAGGCTGGTGCGGGTATCGCCGCCCAGGAACTGAAGCGGCAACACGCCCATACCAACCAAGTTGGAGCGGTGGATACGCTCAAAGCTCTCAACAATCACCGCGCGGACGCCCAGCAAATTGGTGCCCTTGGCGGCCCAGTCACGCGACGAACCAGTGCCATATTCCTTGCCGCCAATGACGACCAAGGGGGTGCCGTTTTCCTTGTGCTTCATCGCGACATCGTAAATCGGGAGGACTTCATCGCCATAGCGCGACATGCCACCTTCAATACCGGGGACCATTTCGTTCTTGATGCGGATGTTGGCGAAGGTGCCGCGCATCATGACTTCGT
>JAGWVG010000369.1 GCA_018970965.1 Alphaproteobacteria bacterium
GGTGATTAAGGGTTGTTTTTGCTCACTGGTCTTGTCAAGTTACTTTACAGTTTTGACGATGGGTTCGACCGGGAGAGGCAGTCATGGCGGCAATCCAAAAACACATATCGCGACGCTCAGCCATGTCGATTATCGCGGGAGCAGCGGCAAGCGCAGCGGTGCCTGCGGCTGCCCGTATGTTACCCAAAAAGCCCAATTTTCTTTTCATTCTGGCCGACGACCTCGGTTATGCCGATCTCTCCTGCTACGGACGTCCTGATTATAAAACGCCAGCACTTGATCGACTGGCCGCGCAGGGCATGCGGTTTACATCGGCTTATGCAAATAGTTCAGTGTGTACAGCAACGCGCGTGGGGCTCATCACCGGGCGTTATCAATATCGTCTGCCAGTTGGTCTGGAGGAGCCTTTAGGATCACGCGCGGTTGGTCTGCCGCCATCACATCCAACCATCGCGTCGCTACTGCGCAAGGCAGGCTATACAACGAGCCTCATCGGTAAGTGGCATATGGGTGTCTTGCCGGACTATGGGCCCCAACAGAGCGGCTATGACGAGTTTTGGGGATTGCGCAAAGGCGGTGTCGATTATTTCACGCATGACTATAATGGAGAGCCCGACCTCTGGGACGGGCCGACCCCAATCAAGCGCACGGGCTATCTGACCGACCTGCTCGCTGATCGCACCATTGAAAGCATGGAGCGTTTTGGTAACAGCGATAAGCCGTGGCTTATCAGCTTGCATTTGACCGCGCCGCATTGGCCTTGGGAAGATCCGGAAAATGATGATGAATCGCGCCGCCTAGCGAAATCCACTGATGCCCGGCGGTTGATGCATTATGATGGCGGGACCATGGAAATCTATGCCAAGATGGTCGCCAATATGGATGCCAATATCGGGCGTGTGCTGGCAGCCCTCAAGAAACAAGGCCAAGATCGCGATACTGTGGTTGTCTTTACCAGCGACAATGGCGGCGAGCGATTTTCAACCAATTGGCCATTTAGCGGGCGCAAAACTGATCTTCTTGAAGGTGGGATACGTGTGCCCGCCATCGTCCGCTGGCCCGGGCTCGCGAAGGCGGGTTCAACAAGCGATGTCCCATTTATGTCCATGGATTGGCTGCCGACCTTTGTGGCGGCAGGCGGTGGCGCACTCGATGCCAATTATGCGCCAGATGGGATTGATATTCGCAATGCCATTGCTGGTGGCACCTTGCCAGAGCGGAGCCTTTACTGGCGTTACCGACACAATAACCAGGCCGCGCTGCGCAAGGGTTCGATGAAATATCTCAAGATCAACAACAATAGTTTTCTGTTTGATCTTTCAACTGACCCCATGGAGCGCGCAAACTTGAAAGCACGGCGGCCCGAGCTGTTCAAGGCCATGGAGGCTGAATGGCTGGACTGGAACAAAACCATGCTGCCTCTTGATCCAGAATCCATGTCGCACGGTTTTACGGCTGATGTGATGGTCGATTATATGGGCGTCGAGAAATAGTTCCTCAGGCTTGCCGCACGAGCCAATCCTTCACTTTTGCAGCCGCCTCTGAGCAGAGTTCAGGCTGACCGAAATAATAGTGATTTGCGCCCTGGATAACATG
>JAGWVG010000370.1 GCA_018970965.1 Alphaproteobacteria bacterium
TTGATGCAGGTCATCGCGATTGCAGGGTTGCCCTTTGAGACAGCCGATGCAGAGCAGCTTGATCATCTGCAGGCCATGCGCGAAATTTTGCTGCGTACCGCGCTCGATTCCAGCTTTATTCTCTATCATCACATTGTTCGGCGGCGTGTGCATGCGGACATTGAGGGGGACTTTGCAAGCCCCTTTGCCCAGCATTTGAATGACAGGTGGCAGGCACGCCTCAAATCGCGCCAGCTTTTTGTGAGCGACCAATATCTAACGCTTATCCGGCGCCCGCCGCGGGGCAAGACAGGCTGGCCCGAGCGTGTGGGCAAGTGGCTCGGCCGCGCCACGCCTGTTGATGATATTGCGCCAAAGCGCGCCTTGGATGCGGCCAGCCAAGCCTTGTTGACTGCTTTGGCCCCTTATGGTGCGCGCCTATTGGGCAGCTATCCGACGCGTCATGGTCGGGCGAGCGAGGTTTTAGAGATGCTCTCGCTTTTATATAATGGCGAGCTGAAGCCCGTGCTGATGCCGCCAGAGGGCGCCGACATTGGGCATTATCTGCCTTATACGCGCGTCAGCTTTGGGCTGGATGCTATGGAAACCAGCGGCAGCAATTGGCGCAGCTTCGGCGGGCTTTTGGGCGTGAAAGAATATCCCCCCAGCACCCGCGCGGGTATTTTGGATGCCGCCCTGCGTCTGGATTGTGAATATGTCCTCACCGAAAGCTTTGCCCCGCTCGACCGGCAAATTGCGCGTGAGCATATGGATTTGGCGATCCGTCGTCTGCGCGCGGTGGATGATGATACGGCAACCGAACGGCGCGAAATGTTGCACGCCAAGGATAGTCTGGTCAGCGGGCAGACGGGCTTTGGTCATCACCACCTCAGCCTGCTTGTTCGTGCACCCACTTTGGCCAAGCTAGATCGCGCCCTTGCCGAAGCCGCAAATGCCCTTGGAGAAACTGGGGCGGTTGTCGTGCGTGAAGATCTTAATCTTGAGCCCGGATTTTGGGCGCAATTTCCGGGCAATGAAGATCATACGGTGCGTCGCGCGCTGATTTCAACAGGCAATGCGGCGGGCTTTATGTCGCTCCACGGATTTGCGCTTGGCCAGCCCGATGGCAATCATTGGGGGCCAGCCGTTTGCCTGTTGGAAACAACAGCCGCGACGCCCTATTTTTTCAACTTTCACGCACAAGACCTTGGGCATTTCACTGTCATCGGCCCGTCGGGGTCGGGCAAGACTGTCGCCATCAATTTTCTGGTGGCCCAAGCGCAGAAATTTCGTCCGCGCACGATCCTATTTGATAAGGATCGCGGGTCAGAAATTTTTATCCGCGCGATGGGCGGTCATTATGCGACCATCGAGGCGGGGCAGCGCACGGGGTTTAATCCGCTTCAGTTGGCAGACACCCCCACCAATCGTGCGTTTCTGATTGAGTGGCTGAATGTGTTGCTTGCCCCAAAGGATAGTGACGAGGCAGCACTTATTGCCCATGCGCTTGACGTTGCTTTTCAAAATGATCCAGCGTTGCGCCGATTGCGGTATTTTCAAGAATTGCTGGCTGGCAGACGTAGGCCGGCCGAGGGGGATTTAGCCTC
>JAGWVG010000064.1 GCA_018970965.1 Alphaproteobacteria bacterium
GGGTTGGCGGCGCGCGTCAGGAAGCTTTCCCAACTGATGGGCTCAGCACCCACGTTGCGGGCGGCGTCCGGCGCCATATTTTCAAGGCTTTCCGGATAGAAAAGATATTTGGGCTCCGCGCTTTGCATCTGCACAGAGAGTTGATCCACATAGGAATCACGGCCACCAAAGCTTGTCGGCAAAGGCAGGGGCACGGGCCATGCGCCTGCATAGACCGTTCCAAAAAACAGCGCGGCGAACTCGGCCGAGGTTTCTGCGATCAGCGCAATCCGGTCTCCCGGTGCAACGCCAGCTGCAATCAGCCGATAGGCCATCGCCAAAGCATCTTCGCGCAACTCGGCAAAAAGATAGGGCCGCGCCAGCGTGCCGCGGGGATCATGAAAATTCAGCCCACGCTTCCCGCGGGCCGCATAATCCAGCGCCTCGCCCAATGTTGCGAAATCCGAGAAGCGGCGCGGCAAATCGTCCTGCGTGGCAGTGGCGACAAGCGCCGGGGCCGGCCGGTCAAGACTATCCTGCACGGTACATCCCCCAAAACTCTAGGGCGTCGGCCGTGCCTGACGCCAGATTGAACCAGTCGACAGGCGCGCAGACCCCGCGCATCCTATCAGCGAAGATTTTCATTCGCTCGCGACTATGGCACAAATTGGGCCGGGACAAGACTATGAAACGCATGATCGCACGAAAGCCGCTGAATATTGTCGATCTGCGCCAGCTTGCATTGGCCTATCTTGGCCGCTTTGCGACATCTGAGAGCAAACTGGCCGCTTATTTGACTCGCAAAATCCGCGAACGCGGTTGGGACGATCGCGTCGGGGCCGCACAGGCTGTGACGGATTTGGTCGCCGACATGGCCCGCGCGCGCTTTGTTGATGATCGCGCTTATGCCGAAATGAAGGCGCAGGGCTTGGCACGCCGCGGCTATGGCACGCGGCGCGTCCGACAAGCCTTGGATATGGCAGGTATCGCGTCAGATATCCGCGCGGATTTGCTCTCTCCCACGCCCGAGGAAGCCGATGCCGCAGCGCTTGCCTATGCGCGACGGCGCCGGCTTGGCCCATTTTCTGCGCACCCAAATGATCCCCGGCAGCGCGAGCGCGCCCTTGCCGCGCTGTTGCGTGCCGGCCATGATTATGCGACGGCAAGACGGATTCTTGATTTGGCTCCAGAACTTGTCCACAATAGCTAAGCTGGGTCAGACTGCTGGGGATCACACAAAGCGCGCTTTGGGGCGTGTCGTGGGGAGCATCTGGCGCGACACAGCTGGGGGATCTGCCAAGGGGTGCGAGGCCGAGTATATGGTTGAATTGGCGAACATAAAATCTGTTTCGGGGCGCGGCGAATGACAGATACACCCGCCCAACTTGCTGAACATGGTGCTGCTGAACCGCGCCTGGTGGAGGGCCAGGTAAAGTGGTTTGATGCAACCCGCGGTTTTGGCTTCATGGTGCCAGATGACAGCGACATAGGCGACGTCTTAATCCATTTTAGTATTTTGCGGGAACATGGCCGGCGCACATTGCCTGAGGGCGCGCGCATTTCATGCCATGTTGAGCTTGGCGGGCGCGGCCTGCAGGCTGTGAAACTTTTGTCTTACGATCTATCGACGGCGATTGTGCAAGAAGCCGATTATCGCTCTGTCCCAAAGCGGACGCGCGAACTGCCGCCTGAACAGATCGAAGCCGCCGGGCCGTTTGAGTCCGTTTTTGTAAAATGGTTCAACCGACCCAAGGGCTATGGCTTTTTGGTCCGTGGTGAAGATCAGGCAGATGTTTTTGTGCATATGGAAACCTTGCGCCGCGCTGGCATTGCCGATGTTCTGCCCGATGACCCCTTAGAAGCGCGCTTGGTGAAGAGCGATCGGGGCTATCTGGCGATTGAAGTTCGCGCTGTATGAGCGCGCCTTGGCGCGTCTTGTGCGCCGCCCTGTTGCTGACACCTCTGGCGTGTCACGCAAAGGAGCCGGCAACAGTGGCGCCCAGCGGCCTGATGCAAGTGCCGCTGCAAATCACCACGGCTGCGGGCCAAACACATCGCTTTACGGTCGAAATTGCGGCCACCGAAGCGCAGCAAGAACGCGGGCTTATGTTTCGCACATCGCTTGCGCCTGATGCTGGCATGATTTTTCCGATGCGGCCCCCGCGCTTTGCCAGTTTTTGGATGAAGAACACGTTGATCCCGCTTGATCTGTTGTTCATCCGGGCCAATGGTCAAATTGCCCGCATTGCCGCCAATGCCCGGCCCTTTTCTCTCACGCCCATTGATTCTGGAGAACCTGTGGCGGCTGTCCTAGAATTGGCGGGGGGGCGCGCTGCAGCTCTTGGCATTCGCGAAGGCGACCGGGTTGTTTTGAATCCTTAAAGCTTGCACATTGCATCGCGCGGCTGAACGCAGTAACGGCCGAGGCATGGGCGTTTTCAAAAACATCTTCACATGGTGGGAAGGGCAAACCTTCGGCACTTGGCTCCATACCCAGACTCGCGGCGTGCGCGTTGGCGAGGATGCAGATGGCAATGTCTATTATCAGGCACGCAAGCCAGAGCCTGCGGGTTATTACCGTCGTTGGGTGGCCTATAAGGGCAATAATGATGCAAGCCGCATTCCGCCTGAATGGTTTGGCTGGCTGCATAATACGCATGATGCTGTGCCAGGCGATGGCATTGCCGAAGCCCATGCGTGGGAAGCCGCCCCATTGCCCAATCTTACGGGTACCCCGCTGGCTTACCGCCCCAAAGGCGCACTCGAATCGGGCGGGAAGCGCGCGGCAGCGACGGGTGATTACGAGGCTTGGAGCCCCGACGCGGCGTGAAGCGCCTTCTGGCCTCAGCAGCTTTAATAATTTTTGGAAGCGCAGCGGCATGGCAAGCCGCGCGGGCGTTGCAGGATGTTCCCGCCCCCGGCCCAGTGATCGAAACACCGCCAGCAAGCGCAGCGGACACGCCGGCTGAAGCACAGGCGCCCGCGGCCAAGCAGACACCAACTCCGCCGCTGTCCACCAACCCCAAGGCAACGCCGATGGCCGAGCGCGTGGCGACGCTGGGCGTGTTAAATAAGCGCAACGGCCTGTCGCGCGATCTTGTGATGAAGCCGGGCCAAGCTGTTCGCATCGGTGATCTTGTGGTGCGGCTGCGCGCTTGCGAAGAAACCGCGCCTTGGGAACCCGAAAAATGGACCGGGGCGTTTGTGCAAGTCATCACGCGGGAAAGCGGAACGACATGGCGCAAGATTTTCAGCGGTTGGCTTTATAAAGAAAGTCCTTCGCTGAATTTGGTCCAGCACCCCATTTATGATGTGTGGGTTAAAGCCTGCAAAATGCGCCACGCTGACGTTGGGCCAGACACCATCATTGCCCGCGGCGGCGATATGGGCGGAACTTCTGGCAAGCCATCCAGCGCAGAAAAATCTCCTGAGGCAGAAGCGGCACCCCCCGCTCCAGACAGCGCGGCATCCAACAAGCCGGAATAGCGCGCCTTGCTGATCTCTATTGCGCCCAAAGACTGCAGATGCGGCGTTTGGAACTGACAGTCGAGCAACGTAAAGCCTCCCGCTCGCAGCCGGGCAACAAGATGTGCCAAGGCAATTTTTGACGCATCGGTGGCGCGGCTAAACATGCTCTCGCCAAAAAAGGCGCGGCCCAGCGCAACACCATAAAGACCGCCAACCAATTCACCATCGGACCATGTTTCTATCGAGTGGGCATGCCCTAAGGCATGCAAGCGGAGCACAGCCTGTTCGATTTGCGCATTAATCCATGTGCTGGGCCGGTCTGGCGCGGGAGCCGCGCAGCCGAGGACAACAGCGTGGAAGGCACGATTGGCGCTGGTTTCATATCGGCCTGTCTTCAGAGTTTTGCGCAGAGAGCGTGAAAGGTGAAACCCCTCCAGGGGCAAGATGGCGCGCTTTTTGGGCTCAACCCAATAGACATCCGCCGCGTCCCGGTCATCGGCCATTGGAAAAACGCCAAGCGCATAGGCCTTAAGCAGCAACTCTGGGGTGAGTGGCGCACTCATGAGCAATTAGGGGATGGCGCTGAGCGAGAGGCCGGCCAGCCAGCGCTTCAAATCTGCGGCGCTTTGGTCGGGGATTTCCTCCATCGGAATATGGCCGACTTTTGGATAGATAATCAGGCGCGATGTCGGCAGTGCCGCGTGGAACCAATGTGCGGCTGCGACGGGAATGAGATTATCTTCCTCACCCCATAAAATCAGAACAGGAACTTTGATTGCCGCCAAACGCTGGGAGCTGGCCGGGCGATTGTGCGGCATCTGGGCAAAGCGCGCCATTGTGGCCTCGCGATTGCCAGGGAAGCGGTTCAGCTCCCAGTAGCGATCCACCATCTGCGGGGTCGCAAAGGCGGGATTATAAACACTGGTTTTCAGACTGGCTTCAAACAGCGACCGCGGCGTGATGATGCTGGCCAGATCGCGCAACACGGGGATGCGCGCAATGCGAAAGCCAATAGGGGCATTGCGCGATTTTGCACTTGGCGCACCTGCTGCATCAATCAGCACAAGCCCATCCACCTTTTCCGGGTGCGTCAGAGCATAATTCCAACTGACCCCGCCGCCCATGGAATTGCCGGCAATCACGGCATGCGTCACGCCAAGGCGTTGCATGACTTGATCGACAATATCGACATAGCTGGCGCTATCATATCGGCCATTGGGCGCGGCGCCCGTGAGGCCATGGCCGGGCAAATCAAGTGAAATGATACGATACTGGTCTTGCAAGCGCTCAACCCAAGGCTGCCAAGTGTGCAACGAGGCATTTGAGCCATGGATGAAGACAAGCGCACGCCCACTCCGCAGCCCTTGATCGCGAACGTGGATCGTCAAGCCTGGGGCTAGGGTGAGAAAGCGCGACGCGCCATCGGCATATTTTGCCCGCATCGCATCTGCATCGCTATCAGGTGTATATCCGAGGATCAGCGCGGCGGCGACAATGCCTACAAGCGCGACCAAAATCCATTTTATGATGCGCATTTCATTTTCCCCCGTCCGGCCCCATCGACTGTCAGACTGTTACAAAATCTCGCGCACCACATCTTGCGGCCGACACAAACGCACACCTTTATCGGTGCGGACCAAGGGACGCTCAATCAAGATAGGCTCGCGCGCCATCGCATCGAGAATGGTGTCGCCATCGGCCTCTAGCAAGCCCAGCTCTTCTGCAGGCGAGCCGCGTGTGCGCAAACCCTGACGCGGGGTCAGGCCTGCGTCCGCATAAAGTTTCGCCAGTGTTTCACGGCTTGGTGGTGTTTTGAGATATTCGACGATCTCAACCTCTACGCCCGGCGTTTCACGCAGAATATCCAAGGTTTTCCGAGATGTGCCGCAATTGGGGTTATGCCAGATGGTCGCTTTCATCATGATCTCCTTTTCCAATTCTCTAACCTATTTTGCTGCGGAAGAAAATTATTCGCCCATCGCTTGCAATTGCGACTAATTATCAATAACGATCATCGCAACGGAAATTGAGAATCACTCTCAATAGCTTTCGAGGATTGTTATCATGCGCCTGGTGCTGGCATCCACCGCTCTCACTTTTGCTTGGGCTGGCGCGGCACAGGCGGCTGAATTGGAAGAGGCTGGCGCGGTCATCATCGTGACGGGTCAGCTGGATGGATATCGCGCGGTTTCAACCACCAGCGGCACAAAAACCGATACGCCTCTTCTTGATGTGCCCCAATCCATCTCGGTCGTCACCGAAAAGCAGCTGCGCGATGAAGCAATCTTGAGCATCGCAGACTTGGTTCGCCATGTGCCGGGCGCATCAGCGGGACAGGGCGAGGGCCATCGCGACCAAATCACGCTGCGCGGCAATGCCTCGACGGCAGACTTCTTCATCGATGGCTTGCGCGATGATGCGCAATATTATCGCAGTTTTTACAATATTGACCGCGTGGAAGTGCATAAAGGCCCCAATGCCATGATCTTTGGCCGGGGCGGCGGCGGCGGGATTATCAACCGTGTCACGAAAAGCGCGATTGCCGGGGAAAATCAGGGCAATACCATCGCCTCGCTTAACAGTTTTGGCAGCTGGTATGGCAGTGTCGATCAAAATCTTGGGCTAAGCGATCAAGCCGCGCTGCGCATCAACGGATTTTACGAACAGCTCGACAATCACCGCACGGCTTATTCAGGCCATCGTTATGCCGTAAACCCGGTGGCTGGGGCAGAGTTAGGCCGGGTGCGCCTGCAATTGGGCTATGAATATGTTCGCGACAGCCGCGCAGTTGACCGCGGGGTCCCCTCGCAAAATGGGGCCCCGTTGAAAGGCTATCGTGATCTGTTCTTCGGTGTCCGGGGCGTGAATCAGGCCGATATTGAGGCGCACATGGTCCGCTTGCGCGCGGAGACGGATGTGACTGAAACGCTGAAGGCCAATGTCAGCGCGCTCTATGCCAATTACGATAAAATCTACTCCAACGCGTACCCGGCGACGGCCATTATCAACGGCCAATTGGGCGTAGAAGCCTATCGCGACCCGACCAAGCGTGAGAACATTATCGCGCAGGCCAATGTACAATGGAACATTGCAACGGGCGAAATTGATCATCTCATCTTGGCAGGCACAGAGCTGACCGATCAGGACACTGAGACCGAGCGTGTCACAGGCTTTTTCAACCCAACACAGCCCAGTGCGGCCAACCGCCGGGCGACAATCAATTTCACGCTGCCGCTGGCCATTCCGACGCCCTATTTTATTGCCGGCCCGGCGGGCAGTGGCAACCGCAAGGTCGCCAGCAATTTGCGCCAAATATCGGCCTATCTTCAGGACCAACTGAGCATTGGCGATCATCTCGATATCATTTTGGGTCTTCGGTATGACCGCTTCGATCTGGGCCTGACCAATCGTTTCACGCAAGAGCATTTTGGCCGCGTCGATCATCTTTGGTCGCCGCGCGCGGGGATTGTTTTCAAGCCTGCATTAAATGCGTCACTCTATGCCAGCTTCACCAAAAGCTATTTGCCGCAATCGGGCGATCAATTCACCTCGCTTGACGCAACGACAGCGGCCTTGGAACCAGAAGCCTTTGATAATTACGAACTTGGCGCCAAATGGGACATCCACCCGAAATTGAGCGCGACAGCAGCCATTTATCAGTTAGATCGCACCAACACACGCGCCAGCGGACCGACACCCGGCACCATTGTCCTCACAGGCACACAGCGCACACGCGGTGCCGAAGTGGCGCTGGTCGGCCATTTGACCGAGCGATGGGAGATGGCCTTTGGCTATGGCTATACCGATGCGAAAATCGAGAGCACGACAACGGCAGCTCCCGCTGGTCGCCGTGTGGCCCAAGTGCCACGGCATCAATTGAGCCTCTGGAACCGATTTGATGTCACGCGCAAATTGGGCCTAGGCCTCGGCGTCTATCACCAGTCAGCGTCTTACGCGACGATCAGCAACGCCGTCACCCTGCCCGCCTATACTCGGCTCGATGCCGCTGCCTTTTTTAAACTGCGGCGCGGGCTTGAGGCACAGATTAACGCCGAAAACCTAACCAATGCGGCCTATTTTCCAACAGCGCACACCGATAACAACATCAGCACGGGCGCACCCCGCAACATAAGGCTGACACTTATCGCGAAGTTCTGATTACCGCGCAAACCGCGCGCTTCGCCGCGTCGGGGTCGACTTTATCCACAGGGGGTGATTATAAACCCACTTATGGAACAGATCCTGACCGGAAAAATCGGTCGGCGCGAGCTTTTGGCTGGGTCGATCGCGACCGCCGCGTTGACGATGCTCCCCGCACGGGCGATGGCTGCGCCGACAGACGCGCGCCTGCTGGAAATTGCGCAGCAGCAGCTGGCGCGGATGGATAATTATATCTGGGTGCGCGATGTTGTCGGTCTGGCAGATTTTTCCATGCCGTCTTCCGAGCAGCGCTTCTTCATCGTCAACATGGAATCAGGCGATGTCCGCCGATATTATGTGACGCATGGCCGCGGATCCGACCCAGAGCATGATGGTTGGCTGAAAGCCTTTTCGAATGATTATGGCTCTAACGCCACATCGCGCGGCGCCTATCTCACCCGCAATTATTATGATGGGAAGCATGGCCTTTCCATGCGACTAACCGGGCTAGAGCCTGACAATAATAATGCAGAGAACCGGGCCATTGTGGTTCATGGCGCCGATTATGCAAACCCGGATTTGATCCGCACCATGGGCAAATTGGGCCGCAGCGAAGGGTGCTTCGCTTTCCCCCAAGACAAGCTGGTGGAAGTTATTGCCCGCATGGGCCCGGGCCGCATGATCTTTGCAGATCGGCTTGAAGGGCCCTT
>JAGWVG010000065.1 GCA_018970965.1 Alphaproteobacteria bacterium
CCCGTCAGGATCATCAGATCCGCCCAGCTGATTTGGCGGCCATATTTTTGCTTGACCGGCCACAGCAAGCGCCGGGCCTTGTCGAGATTGACGTTGTCGGGCCAACTGTTGAGCGGCTCAAAACGAATCTGGCCGCCGTCCGAGCCACCGCGACCATCAAGCGTGCGATAGGTGCCGGCGCTGTGCCAGGCGAGGCGGATGAAGAAGGGGCCATAATTGCCATAATCGGCCGGCCACCAATCTTGCGAGGTGGTCAGCACCTTTTGAATATCAGCCTTAACCGCTGCGAGATCGAGCTTTTTGAATTCTTCGGCATAATTATAATCGGGGCCGAGCGGGTTGGATGTGGACGAATGCTGGCGCAGTGGCGAAAGATCCAGCCGGTCGGGCCACCATGTTTTATTGGTCATCGGCTTAGGGGCCATTTGCATTGGTGGTGACGCCAAAGCAGGAGTGGCGGCGGCCACAGCCAGCGCCATCAAGGAAACCAGTCTCTTAGTCATGTGTCTCTCCTGTCATTTCGAGGATGAAACGATCATGCCCATGTGAGCAGTAAGTTGTGAAACCGATTTATTTGAACACTGTGATAGATTTTGGCGATTAATCAGAGCTGGGATGGGCGACACATTCGTATTCTGCGTTGGTCTTGCCGCGTTTGTCGGTTAGCGAGGGGCAAAGAAGAGAGAGGGGAAAGCATTATGGCTTTGGCGCCAAATGTCGCGAGCAGCACGGATCCTGTGCCCAATGAACAATCAGGCGGTCACATCGACGCACCCGAATTGCGCCTGTTTGTTATGGCGCTGTTTTTCATTTTCGGCGGAATTACGAGCCTGAATGATGTTATCATCCCCAAGCTGAAAGAACTGTTCACGCTCAATTATATGCAAGCGATGTTGGTGCAGTCTGCCTTCTTCGCCGCCTATTTTGTGATTTCCATTCCGGGCGCCGCCTTGGTCAAGCGCGTGGGGTATATGCGTGGCGCGGTCTTTGGGCTGCTGACAATGATGGCGGGCTGTCTGTTGTTCATCCCCGCTTCCAAAAGCGCGACTTTTGAGGTTTTTCTGCTTGCGCTGTTTGTCCTCGCAAGTGGGATTACGATTGTTCAGGTTGTCTCCAACCCGCTTATTTCGCTTCTTGGTCCGTCGCGCACGGCGCATAGTCGATTGACTTTCGCGCAGGCATTCAACTCGCTCGGTACAACGATTTTTCCTTATGTTGGGTCAATCTTGATCCTCGGCAGTCTGGCCACAGTCAGCGCCAGTCAGTTGTCGGGCGCCGCATTGGCAGCGTATCGCGTGGCCGAAACACAAGCTGTGGTGAATGCCTATTTGGGCCTTGCGGCCGCTCTGCTGGTGGTCGCGGCGGTCGTCTGGTTTAATCGTGGCCGGCTAAAGGGGGAGCGTCATGATGAGGCTTCCATCCTGAAAAGCTTTGGCCTTTTACGGCAAAAGCGCTTTGGTTTTGGGGCGGCATGCATCTTTCTATATGTTGGCGCAGAAGTGGCGATTGGCTCGCTTATCGTCAATTATCTGATGCAGGCACATGTGCTTGCCCTGCCTGAGCAAGCGGCAGGCAAGCTTATTCCAATCTATTGGGGCGGCGCGCTGGTCGGCCGCTTTATTGGTTCGGCTGTTTTGCGGATGGTTAGCCCTGGTAAGGTGCTTGCGGTTTGCGCGGCGGCGGCGATCAGCCTTATCGCCCTTTCAGCCAACAGCACGGGCGCAATCGCGGCTTATGCCCTGTTGGCTATTGGGCTTGCGAATTCGATCATGTTTCCCACCATCTTCAGCCTTGCCTGCGAGGGGTTGGGGCCAAAGGCGGCTGCAGGATCGGGCATTATCTGCATTGCGATTGTCGGCGGGGCTGTCATTCCGCCATTGACCGGGCAATTGGCTGATATGACCGGCAGCCTGTCTATCGCGCTTGCGCTGCCGGCTATCTGCTATGCGATTATTGCGGGCTTTGGTGTTTTTGCCCGCAAGCCCGCAGCTTAATCGCGAATGTAATTTGGTGCGCGCTTTTCGATAAAGGCGCGCATCCCTTCGGCCACATTGGGGCTGGCACTGGTCATCAATTGGTTGCGGTTTTCAATGGCCATGGCAGCTTCAAGGCTTGGCGCATCAATGGAGAGCGATAGGCCTTCTTTGGTCATACGCAGCCCCTTGGGGGACGCGGCGAGCATTTCTTGCGCCAAGGCCTCTGCTGCCATGTCGAGCTGATCTTCGGGCACCACATCTGACACAAGCCCAGTCGCCAGCGCGCGCTGGGCATTTATGAACCGGCCTGTCAGCATCAGTTCTGCAGCGATGCTGCTGCCCACCGCGCGTGGCAGGAAATAGCTGACACCCATATCACAGGCCGAAAGCCCCAGCTTGATAAAGGCCGCATTCATTCGCGCGCTTTCAGCTGCAAGTCGGACATCCGATGCCAGCGCAAAGGCAAAGCCGCCGCCGGACGCTGCGCCATGGACTGCGGCAATAATCGGCTGTGGGCAGCGGCGCATCTTCACATAGACATCGGCGAGATAGCCTTGAAAGCCAAAGCCTCCGCCAAAGGGAATATCGTCGGGTCGGCCGCCTGAAAATTCCTTGATATCCAGCCCAGCACAAAAGGCGCGGCCTGCACCACGCATCACCACCACGCGGACCTGATTGTCATTATACAGCCGACCAAAATAGTCCGTAAGGTCATGCACCATCTGAAGCGAAATGGCATTGAGCGCCTCGGGCCTGTTGAGCGTTAGCCAATCAACATCGCCGCGCTTTTCTATGCTGAGGGTCTGATAGGGAGCGCTTGCCATCGCCAAAATCCTTGCTGCCTTTTTCGTTGTTTTGCTGAGCCATCGGCGCTTGGCAAGCGCAGAGCTCGAAGTCGCAGTTGCAATCCATTGCAGGCTGGGCGAGACGCAGCACATGACAGCCGCACAACTCAGCATCGCCTTCTTTCTGCAAATGGCCATCATCGTTGGCATCAGTCGCGTTGTTGGCGGCATTGCACATCGCTACTTCGGCCAGCCACAAGTGGTGGGGGAGATGATCGCGGGCGTGATATTAGGCCCAACTTTGTTCGGCGCGCTGATGCCTGAGGCGCAGGCATGGCTCTTCCCATCAGAGTCGCGCAAGCTGCTTTATGTCGGCGCGCAATTGGGTGTCGGTCTTTATATGTTCCTCGTAGGCTTGGGTTTTGACCGTAACGCTTTTCGCGCCAATGCGGGGCCAGCGGCCTGGGTGTCGATTGCGGGCATGCTGGTGCCCTTTGGCTGCGCGATGCTTTTGGCCCCCTATTTGATGCAAGTGCCGGGCCTGTTTCAAGCGCATGTTAGCCAGATGCAGGCGACATTCTTTTTAGGCGCCGCGATTGCAATTACGGCGTTTCCGATGCTGGCACGCATCATTCATGAGCGCGGGATTAGTGGCTCGCGTCTCGGCACGCTTTCTCTCTCTGCTGGTGCAATTGATGATGTGAGCGCGTGGGTGGTGATCGCCATTGTGCTGGCGACCCTGGGCGAAGGGCCAATGGTCGCCATCAAAGCCGTGGGCGGAGGATTGGGCTTTGCAGCCTTCATGCTGATACTTGCGCCGCGCCTGCTTGTGCCTTTGGAGCGTGCTGTTCAAAAGGCTGGCGGCTTGACGGATGGTCTGTTCGCACTGGCGCTCTTTCTGTTTCTGCTCTCCGCATGGGCGATGGATGCGGCAGGCATTCACGCTGTATTTGGCGGATTTCTGTTAGGGACGGCTATGCCGCGCGGACAGCTGGTGACAGAGCTTAAGGCCCGGCTAGAGCCGTTCACTGTTGTTTTTCTATTGCCGATGTTTTTTACTTTCTCAGGCCTCAACACGCAGTTGCTGCTCGTCAATAACTGGGATTTGGCGTTGGTCGCGCTGGTTGTTTTGGTGGTTTCCATCCTTGCAAAAGGCGGGGCTTGTTATGCCGCTGCTCGTTTTTCCGGGCAGGATCACGCAACGGCCATGGGGATTGGCGCGTTGATGAATGCGCGTGGTTTGATGGAGTTGATTATCATCAACATCGGGTTGCAACGGGGTATTATTGGGCCTGCCTTATTCGCAATGTTGGTGGTGATGGCCATTATAACCACGTTGATGGCTTCGCCCGTTTTTGAAGCAGTCTATGGCAAGGCTGCCCGCGCGCGCGGCGAACTCTAGCTGGCCCAAAGATTAAATTTTACTCGTGACTTTCGAAGTCTTTGCCAATGCAATCGATTGTTGTATGACAAAGCAACTGGCATAAGCCAAGAATAACAGCCTGATGAAGGCGGGAGAGAGAGCGATGGCGCAGGCATTTTCACAGTCGGTGGCGCAAGACGGCGCATCGACCAGCGGCAAGCCGCGTCTCTCCTTATGGCGCATTTTAGAAATGAATTTGGGCTTTTTGGGCCTGCAGTTCAGCTTCGGCCTGCAGCAAGGCAATATGTCGCCCATTTATTCGTATCTTGGCGCGCAAGAAGCAGCATTGCCGATCCTCCAACTCGCCGGGCCGATGACCGGGCTGCTGGTCCAGCCGATCATCGGGGCGATGAGCGACCGCACCAATTCTCGATGGGGCCGGCGCACCCCCTATTTTGTTTTTGGTGCAATTCTGTGCGCGCTGGGCCTGTTCTTCATGCCGTGGAGTTCGAGTGTCCTGATGGCCGCAAGCCTGCTTTGGATTTTGGACGCAGGGAACAACATCACGATGGAGCCCTACCGCGCTTATGTGAGTGATCGGTTGAACCCTGATCAGCACAATGCCGGCTTTCTGACGCAAAGCGCGTTTACCGGACTTGCGCAATGTTTGGCGCTGGGCACGCCCGCTTTGCTTGTTGGCCTTTTTGGGATCGATAAGGATGCCGTCGATGCACATAACATCCCGGTCACGGTCCATATTGTCTTTACTGTTGGTGCTGTGCTGTCGCTTTCCACCATTCTCTGGTCGGTGCTGCGGGTGCCAGAGCTTCCGCTAAGCGCAGCGCAAAAGGCAGAGATTGACACCGCTCCGAAAAGCGTTGCCGCAACTCTGACGGAAATTTGGGAGGCTATTCGCGATATGCCACGGCCCATGCGCAAGCTGGGCGTGATGATGTTGTTTCAATGGTACGCGATGTTTACCTATTGGACCTATGCCACTTTTTCGATTGCGCGGTCGATTTACAATACCGCAGACCCCGTGTCTGATGGCTTTCGAAGTGCCGTCCTGACCAACGGAACTTTGGCCGCTGCCTATAATGCTGTGTCTTTCGTTGCGGCGTTGGTCATGATGCGCATCATTCGTCAAAAAGGCCCGCGCCGCGTTCATGCTGTGGCCTTGCTGGCTGGCGGGGTGGGCATGGTTCTACTGCCGCAAATTGGGAGTCCGATGGGGCTGATTGCGCCTGCCATTGGTATTGGGATTTGCTGGGGCAGCATCATGGGCACACCTTATGTCATGCTGGCGCGCTGCATCCCGCCGCATCGGACGGGCGTCTATATGGGCATCTTCAATATGATGATTGTGGTGCCGATGCTGATTAATGCCGCTACCTTGCCCTTCATGTACAACAGCTTGTTGGGGGGCGATCCGCGCAATGTGCTGATGCTGTCTGGCGTGTTGTTGGTCTGTGCGGCGATTGCCGTTTTGCGGGTGCGCGATGAAGAATTGGGGCTGGAGTAAGCTTAGGCGCGTTCTGTCTGCAGGATTTATGCAATCGATTGTTGTTTTTCGGAATGAACTCTTCTAGGCGCGTGCAGGAGCGAAAAAGAGGGGGATTCATGCTAACCGTCACAACCGTGCAGCCGACCTTGTCGACATGGGAGGCGCATCATGTTGCGGCGATAAGTTCACTTGATGGGCATCGCATTCCACATGTGACTCAAGGGGATTTGGCGCTTGTCATTCCCGACCTTGATTTGTGGGATTTATGGCCTGTTCAATTGGTGGACGGCAGCACCGCTGATTTTGATGGCTGGTCGCTCTGGATGATTTTGTCTGCCCCCATTCTGCCTGATCCTGATTTGCGGCATCATCAGGCGCGCATTCGCTTGGCGGCCTATCGTTCGGGCCATTGGCGTGATTGCGGCAATGTTTTGCCCGACCATCTGAATATTGGCAGCCGCGAATGGGCAGGCACAGCGCTGTTTGATCCCGCAACATTTCAGCTGACATTGTTCTACACGGCCTCGGGCTATCGGGGAGAGGCGACCCCCAGCTTTGCTCAGCGGCTGTGCCAAACCTCCACCACGTTGCATATGGACGCGGGCATGGCGCAGCTGGGAGATTGGAGCCCAATTGTCGAATCCGTTGTTGCGGATGGCGTGGATTATATCGTGGTGAACCAGAATGAGGGCATTCCCGGCTTCATCAAAGGCTTTCGCGACCCAGCCCATTTTCGTGACCCCGCAACCGGCGTGGACTATCTGTATTTTACCGGATCGCTTAAGCCCGCGACGAGCGATTGGAATGGCGTCATTGGCGTGGCGCGCTCGACGGACGGCGCACACCAGATTTGGGAGTTGTTGTCGCCGGTTCTCAGCGCGGATGGTTTGAACAATGAGCTGGAACGCCCTGTGATGATCGCGCGGGAGGGGCTCTATTATCTGTTCTGGTCTACGCAACGCAAAGTTTTTGCGCCGGGCGGGCCGTCGGGGCCAAATGGCCTCTATGGCGTGGTTGGAGAAGGTCCGCTTGGCCCGTTTAGGCCGCTCAATGGCACGGGCCTTGTGGCGGCCAATCCGGAAGATGCCCCTTACCAAACCTATAGCTGGTGGGTGAGCGCTGATTTGACCGTGCATGGATTTGTTGATCTGATAGACGTGGCATCCGCCAGTGATGTGGTGGATGATCCAGCGTGGCGCCGTGCCCATTTTGGCGGCGTGCCGGCGCCCATATTTTCCATTCGGCTGGACGGCGACCAGGCCAGTGTGGAATGATCCCAGCAATGACACAGTCTATTGGTCTCATTGAAGCTGGCGGCACAAAGTTCGTTTTAGGACTGGCCGATGCCAATGGCGCGATTGTTGCGCGTCACCGCATCGCCACGACCACGCCTGACGAAACAATAGCGGCTGCATTGCAATGGTTTCAGCAGCAAGGGCCAATTGCGCGGATGGGCATTGCGGCTTTTGGTCCATTGGATTTGGACAGGGCCTCGCCGCATTGGGGGCATGTGCTTTCGACCCCGAAACCGCACTGGAGTATGGCGGATCTTGCAGGCCCATTTGCCCGCATCTTGGGCTGTCCGGTGGCGATTGATACCGATGTAAATGGGGCCGCACTGGCAGAAAGCAAATGGGGTGCAGGTCAGGGCGTGCGCAGTTGCGTTTATCTGACCATTGGCACCGGGGTCGGCGGCGGCGCGGTGATTAATGGCCATATTCTGGGTGGCGCTGGCCATCCCGAAATGGGCCATATGCGGCTTGACCGCCATCCTGATGATCGCGCTTATTTCGGCTATTGCAGCTTCCACGGCGGGTGCTTGGAAGGGCTCGCCTGTGGGCCGGCTATTTTGGCGCGCTGGGGAAAGTCTTTGTCTGACCTGCCGTCCGGCGGCGCAGAGCAGCAGATGATTGCGTGGTATCTGGGTCAAGCGGTCGTCAGCTTGCAGGCGATTTTGGCGCCGGCGCGGATTATCTTGGGCGGCGGCGTGATGGCCACACCCGGCTTGATTGATTTGGTGCGCACGCATGCGGATGGCCTGGGCAAAGGCTATTTCGCAACGCGCCCGGCAGATATCTTGACCTTGCCGGGGCTTGGTGATGATGCGGGTTTGATGGGCGCTTTTGCGCTTAGCCAGACAATCTGACAATTAGCTTTGGGTCCAGCACAACCGGCGGCGTCTCTTCCCCCGCCATGCGACGGAAGAGCAAATCGACCATTGCTTCCGCCCCCGCCTGCAAATCTTGTGAGATGGTCGAGAGGCGCGGCACAGTATGTTCGCCAATTTCAAGCCCATCATAGCCGATCACGCGGACATCTCCGGGAACGGCGAGGCCAAATTCTGCCAGTGCGCGCAGCGCACTCATGGCAATCACATCTGATGCAGCAACAATGCCCTGAGGGCGCTGGCTGACCGAGCCTAAGAATTGCGCAATATCGGGGTGTGCGGCTTCGGCGACCAAATGTGCGGGCAGGACAGTTAATTGGTCTGCCATCCCAGCTTCTGCCATGGCTTGTCGACAGCCTTCCAAGCGCTGGCCAATTTCAAGCGCTTTGGGGTCGCCAAAAAAGGCGATGCGCTCGCACCCCTGATCCATCAAATGACGCGCAGCCATTGCGCCACCGCGCACATTGTCTG
>JAGWVG010000371.1 GCA_018970965.1 Alphaproteobacteria bacterium
AGGCTTGACCAAGGTCAGCCAGCAGCGCAGGGGCAAAGGATGCATTGGGATGTTGGCATTATTGGAGCGGGAATGGCGGGCGCTAGCCTTGCTGCCCAGCTTGCGCCGCATCTGCGTGTGCTGGTGCTGGAGGCTGAGGAAACGCCGGGCTATCATGCAACGGGCCGCTCGGCTGCATTTTGGACCGAAACCTATGGTGGCCCGCTGGTTCAGCCCTTGTCCAGCGCGACGGGGGCGTTTTTGGCATGTCCGCCAACCGCGTTTGCCGAGCAAAGCTTTTTAAGGCCACGCGGGGCATTGATGCTTGGCACTGCCGCACAAGCCCAGGCATTTATGGATCAATTTGCTGGGTCTGGCGTGGCGTTGCAGCCTTGGAGCCGAGCGGATCTCGAAGCCTGTCTGCCTGGCCTGCAGCCGCGCTGGACGGCGGGCGTGTGGGAAGCAAGCAATGCGGATATTGATGTTGCAGCCCTCCACATGGCCTATTTGCGCGCTGCTCGACGCGCGGGGGCCGAGGTGCTGATGCGTCATCCCGTCACCGCCCTGCGCAAACAGGCAAAGGGTTGGAAAGTGACGGCAGGCGGCGCGACATTTACCATTGCGCGGCTGGTCAACGCTGCAGGTGCTTGGGCGGGGGATTTGGCAGCATTGGCAGGGGCATTGCCCATTCCCATCCAGCCCTTGCGGCGGACAATGGTTCAATTGCGCCTGGACACCAATATTTCTCCCGATCTGCCCTTGGTGATTGATTTGGCGGGCGGCTTTTACTTCAAGCCTGAAGGCACAAACCGCGTTTGGCTTAGTCCGCATGATGAAACGCCATCCAAACCTTGCGATGCCGCGCCCGAAGAGGCCGATGTTGCCTTGGCGCTAGACCGCTTTGGCCAAGTGGTGAATTGGCCCATAGCGGCAGTAGAGCGGCGCTGGGCGGGGTTGCGCAGCTTTACGCCCGATCGCGCACCTGTATTTGGGGAAGACCCTGCCTGTCCGGGGTTTTACTGGTGTGCCGGACAGGGCGGGGCGGGCATTCAGACGGCGCCCGCAATTGCGGCTCTGCTGGCTGCTGAGATTTTGGGGGAGGCGCCATTAGCACCCTATGCGGGGATTGATCGTGCGGCTTATGCGCCTGCGCGCTTTGCTACGGTTACCAATGGCGCTGATGGCTAAGCGAGAGCGCAGCGTCGCTCGCTAATTTATCCGCGCGTTCGTTATCCGGGTCACCGGCATGCCCCTTTACCCAGCGCCAATCAATTTTATGGGGCGCGGCAGCCGCAAGCAACTCTTGCCACAGTTCGGCATTCTTCACCGGCTTTTTATCGGCCGTGCGCCAGCCATTTTTCTGCCAGCCAAAAATCCATTTGGTAATGCCATCGCGCACATAGGCGCTGTCGGTTTCCAGCGTGACATGGCAGGGCCGGTTGAGGGCCTTCAGGCCCTGAATGGCGGCCATAAGTTCCATGCGATTATTGGTGGTGCCCGGCTCGGCGCCGGACAATTCCTTTTCCACGCCATTAAAGCGCAGCACAACGCCCCAGCCGCCCGGGCCGGGATTGCCCTTGCACGCGCC
>JAGWVG010000372.1 GCA_018970965.1 Alphaproteobacteria bacterium
GCCTGGCGCTTCTACACTGTGCCGGGTGATCCATCGAAACCCTTTGAGGGCAAGCATCTCGAAGCCGCCTCTAAAACTTGGGCGCCCGATGCTTGGAAAAATGGCGGTGGCGGCACAGTTTGGGATTCGATCACCTATGATCCCAAGACCGATCTCGTCTATTTTGGCACAGCCAATGCCGAGCCGTGGAACCCGGCCGCGCGCGGCAGCAAGGCAGGCGACAGCCTCTATACGGCGTCAATTGTCGCCATCCGTCCGGATACGGGCGAATATGTCTGGCACTTCCAAGAAACGCCGGAAGACCGTTGGGACTATGACTCAACACAGCAAATCATCGCTGCAGACTTACCAATTAATGGCAAGCCGACGCGCGTTGTGATGCATGCGCCGAAAAATGGCTTCTTCTACATTCTGGATGCCAAGACAGGTAAATTCCTCTCGGGCAAACCCTTTGCCAAAATGATCACTTGGGCCTCCGGGCTCGACCCCGTCACTGGCAAGCCCAACATCAACCCTGCCGCACGCTATGAGCAAACGGGCCAGCCTTTTATAGGCCTGCCTGGCGCTATCGGGGCGCATAGCTGGCAGCCCATGTCGTTCAGCCCCAAAACAGGGCTGGTCTATATTCCGGCCAATCAAGTGGCGCAGCCCTATTTCGCGGCGGCCAAGGGCTGGAAGCCGGGCAAAGTTGGCTTCCAGCTTGGTCTGGATCAGGGCAAGCTCGGCATGCCGGCAGACCCGGCCATTCGTGCCGCGGCGGCCGCTGGCACCACGGGCTCGCTCGTGGCGTGGGACCCCATTGCCGGAAAAGCGCGCTGGACGGTGGAACATGTTGGCCCCTCAAATGGCGGCACGTTGGCCACTGCGGGCAACCTTGTCTTCCAAGGGACTGCGGGGGGTGAATTCCGCGCCTATACCGCCGACACCGGCAAGCAATTGTGGAGCTTTGCAACGCAGACGGGCGTGATTGCCGCGCCGATGACCTATGCGGTTAAAGGCCAACAATATGTTGCCATCCTCGTCGGTTGGGGCGGTGTGATGGACGTTTCGGCAGGCATTTTGTCAGGCAAATCGGGCTCAGTGCGCAACATCAGCCGCATGCTGGTGTTCAAGCTGGGCGGTAAGGCGCAACTGCCGCCCCCGCCCGCCGATGCGCAGCGCGTTCTCGACCCGCCACCCTTTATTGCAAGCAATGCCGCAAAGGCCGATGCGGGTGCGAGCCCCTATCAAAATAGCTGCAGCGTTTGCCACGGCGATTCCGCCATTGCGGGCGGTCTGAACCCCGATCTGCGCCACTCCGCAGCACTGGGGAACCCCAAGCTGTGGCAGCAGATTGTCCATGATGGCCTGCTGAGCCAAAATGGGATGGTGGCTTGGAAGGATCAGTATAATGCTGCGCAGATTGAAAATATCCGCCAGTTCGTGATCCGCCGCGCGAATGAAGATAAGGCTCTGGAAGCCAAGGCTAAAAAGATCGCCAGCCGCTAAGGCCCGCGATCAACGCACAAAAAGGGGCGGGAAAGGCGCTGTCTTTCCCGCCCTTTTTCTATCTGCAAAAGA
>JAGWVG010000373.1 GCA_018970965.1 Alphaproteobacteria bacterium
CTGGATGGCGCGCTATCTGGAACGCGCTGAGAACACCGCCCGCCTGCTCGATGCCGGCTTTCGCATGGCACTGACTCGTGGGGCGAGCGCAGCGCGCGACGAATGGCGCTCGGTGCTTGTTACCATTGGTCAGGATGCGCAGTATGATGCAACCGGTGGCGACTATTCGGGCCCATCCGTCACTGATTACATTCTGCGATCGCCGCATAATCAGGCAAGTGTACTCAACATGATGGCGCACGCCCGCACCAACGCCCGGGCTGTGCGCACCGCATTGACCCGCGAAGTCTGGGAAGCCACGAATGAGGGCTGGATGGCCTTGCGGGACATTCTTTCTAGGCCTGTTCGGGAGAGCAATCTGGGGGATGTTCTGGCAGCCATTCGGCGCCAGACAACTTTGGTGCGCGGCGCGATGGATGGCACGATGCTGCACAATGACATCTTCAATTTTGCGCGGCTTGGCACTTATATCGAGCGTGCGGACAACACTGCGCGTATCTTGGACGTCAAATATTATGTTCTGCTGCCCTCGCTGGCATGGGTCGGCTCAAGCCTGGATAACGCGCAATGGGAGACGATTTTGCGCTCCGTTGCAGGCGAGCGCGCCTATCGCTGGCTAAACGCGGGCGCGCTTGATCCACTTGGCATTGCCAGCTTCATCCTGCTCGACAGCCGTTTCCCGCGCAGTCTCGCCTTTTGCTATGATAAAATTGGCCGCAATATGAGCGATCTGGCATGCAACTATGGCGCACGGACGCCGGCACATGACGTGTGGGATGAGGCCAGCACGCGCCTGCATCAAACCGGGATCGAGCGGATTTTGGAGCAAGGCCTTCATCAATTCATTGTCGATTTCATAGCCACCAACCAACATCTGGCTGACGAAATCGCATCGGCCTATCGCTTTGTTGAGTAGGGAGCGGGCCATGCAGATCGCGATCCGGCACACGACCCATTATCGGTTTGATCGACCGTTGGTCCACGGGATGCAGCAACTGCGTCTCACGCCGCAATCCGACGCGGGTCAATCCGTCATTGACTGGCACATAACGCTGACCGGCGCGCAAATTGAAACGGAATATGAAGACCAGAACAGCAATCGCACAACGCTTGCTTCGGCACTTCCCGGCACAACCGAGATCGCGATTACATGTGAGGGGATAGTCGACACCCGAGATTGTGGCGGCATTGTCGGGCCGCACAGCGGGTTCATGCCGCTCTGGATTTATCGCAATCAAACGCCTCTGACGGCGCCGGGGCCAAAGATGCGTGCGCTGGCCGCGAGTTTGAAAGCGGAGACCTCAGACAATTTAGATTTGCTGCACCGCTTATCCGCCAGGATATTGACCGCAGTTGTGTATGAAATTGGGCATACAACGGCGTCAACACCTGCAGAACAGGCTCTCGCTGCAGGCCATGGTGTGTGCCAAGACCACGCGCATGTGTTTATCGGTTGCGCCCGATCGCTCGGCATTCCAGCTCGCTATGTGAGCGGGTATCTCATGATGAATGATCGCATAGATCAGGAAGCGGGGCATGGCTGGGCGGAGGCCCATGT
>JAGWVG010000066.1 GCA_018970965.1 Alphaproteobacteria bacterium
CTGCCCACCTCAGCTTCAAAGGGAAAGCATTGAAAATGGCTAAAGTTGAAATCTACACCAAAGGCTATTGCCCCTATTGCGCGCGCGCGCTTGCCCTGCTGCGTTCTAAAAATGTCGCAATTGAGGAATATGAAATCAGCCTAGATGCGCCAAAGCGGAATGAGATGATTTCGCGGGCCAATGGTCGCACCACAGTGCCCCAGATTTTTATCGATGGGCAGCATATTGGCGGGTCTGATGATCTTGCGGCGCTGGATGCGAAAGGTGGGTTGGACCCGCTGCTAGCGGCCTAGCCGATGAAGATCGCGCTGTTCCAAATGTGCGCTGGGATCAACCCAGCAAAAAATGCCTCTGCATTGGTCGATGCCATTAAGGCGGCCAAGGTTGGTGGCGCGACCATGCTTTTTACGCCGGAAATGTCTGGTCTTTTGGACCGGGATAGGGCTCGCGCGCAGCCGCACATTCTGCCCGAAGTGGGGCATCCTGTTCTTGCATCCGTCCAGTCAGCCGCGCGAGAGGCAGGTATGTGGGTGCATCTTGGCTCCCTCGCATTGGCGGGGGAAGGGCGCAATCTGAACCGCGGCTTCGTCGTTAGCCCTGATGGGCAAATCTTTGCGCGATATGACAAGTTGCACCTCTTTGACGTGGATTTGCCAACTGGAGAAAGCTGGCGCGAAAGTGCAGCCTACTCGCCGGGTGCGGACAGCGTTGTTGCAAAGACACCCGTTGGCAAATTGGGCCTAAGCATCTGTTATGATCTGCGCTTTCCGGCGCTTTATCAGGCTTTGTCGGCTGCAGGGGCAGAGATTTTGGCAGTGCCCGCGGCCTTTACTGTGCCGACTGGTGAAGCGCATTGGCATGTGCTGTTGCGTGCGCGGGCAATTGAGAATGCATGCTGGGTGGTCGCGGCGGCGCAGTGCGGCACGCATGAAGATGGCCGGGAAACCTATGGCCATTCGCTTGTCGTTGACCCTTGGGGGCGTGTTGTTCTGGATATGGAGCAGCAAATAGGGCTCGGCTTTGCAGACATTGATCCCAATATTTTGGCCGATGTGCGCACACGCGTGCCCGTTCTAGATCATCGCCGTTCCATCCCTATTGTACGTGTCGTCTCATGATCGTTTTTGACCTGAAATGTGATCAAAGCCATGTGTTTGAGGCATGGTTTGCCAATAGCGGCGCCTTTGATGAGCAAAAGCAGAAGGGACTGCTATCGTGCCCGATATGCGGGTCAGCTGACGTAGATAAGGCTATCATGGCGCCCAATGTTGCCCCCAAGGGCAATCAGCGCAGCAGCGCGCAACCAGAAAACGCTGCGATCGCCCAGTCGCCTGCACCAGCGGACATGAAGGCGCTAATGGCAACGCTCGCCAAGGCACAGGCCGCATTGCTTGAAAAGTCAGAATGGGTCGGCAAAGATTTTGCTTCCAAAGCGCGTGCGATGGACGCGGGCGAGATTGACGCAACGTTGATCCACGGACAGGCCAGCCCTGAAGAGGCTAAATCTTTGATTGAAGACGGCATAGGCATCATGCCACTGCCATTGCCCGTCATTCCCCCTGAGAAGCAGAATTGACCGGCGTTGCCCGGCAGCCTAGTCACCCATAAGGCGCACCCGTAGCTCAGCAGGATAGAGCATCAGATTCCTAATCTGGGGGCCACTGGTTCGAATCCAGTCGGGTGCACCATCTTCTTAAAGGCGCAGCCCCGCAGTTTCTGGAAGGCCGGCCATTAAGTTGAGAGATTGGACAGCGGCACCGCTTGCCCCTTTGCCCAGATTATCCAGTGCCGCAACAAGACGCACTTGGGTGTCATCAGCCCGGCCAAAAACAAACAGCTCCAGCCGATCCGTTCCGGCACAGTGCTCAATCAATAAATTGGCATCATCATAGCCTGGATTGACGCGGACAATGTCAGACCCTGCATAAGCCTTGTGCAACGCCTCGCGCAGTTGGGCAGCGCTCGGGTTGCCAGGAATAAGCCCAGTCATCAAAGGGATGTCGACAATCATGCCGCTAAATACCGGAGCGACAGACGGGGCGAACAAGGGGGCGTGTTGAAGCCCCGCATGCGCTTGCATTTCTGGCACATGTTTATGCGCGAGGCTGAGGGCATAGGTGCGCCATGCGGTGGGGGCAGGGACGCTTTCAAACTCGGCAATCATGGCTTTGCCGCCGCCTGAATAGCCAGAAACGGCGTTGCACACATAGGGCCAATCTGCTGGCAATAGCCCTGTGCGAACCAGTGGCGCGAGCAGCGCGATAAAGCCTGTTGCGTAGCAGCCCGGGTTGGAGACGCGCTTAGCCGTTGCAACGGCATCGCGGCCGACAATTTCTGGAAAGCCATAAAGCCAGCCCGGCGCGGTTCGGTGCGCGGTAGAGGCATCGATCACGCGTGTCCGATCATTGTCGATCAGGCTTACGGACTCGCGGGCAGCATCGTCCGGAAGGCAGAGAATGACAATATCTGCATCGTTAACGGCGGCGCGGCGCGCCCCCAAATCCTTACGCTGGCTGTCGTCGAGTGTGATCAGCGAGAGTTCTGACCGATTGGCCAGCCGTTCCGCTATTTCCAGACCCGTTGTGCCGTGGCCGCCATCAATAAAGATGTGCGTCACTTCACCTGATCCAAATGCTTTAGCAAAACATAGCCAACAACATGGGTGTCTTTTGCAAAACCCCAGGCCCAATCGCCCGCCATGTCCACAGCCATAAAGCTGGCACCAGCATCCAAAGTCATATTCGCATCACTGCTTGCATCAGGTTCGGCACGAATGGCCGTTGCGCTTGCGCACCGCATTTCCAGCGGTTTGGCATAATGCGGGACAAATAATTTTCCGGCGAGTGCAATATCCGCCAAGTCTCCGCGCACGGCATGCGTGCGGGCATCCAAGGTGATGGATGGGCCGGTCAGGGCAAAGCTGGGGCGCGGTTGATCAGTCATGGCCGCGCGCCATAGCCGATCAATAGCCCGCTGTGCAATGCAAGGGTGATGCTTCGCTGATTAGTCAATGGGATAGCGCCGCTTGAGCATCTCAAAACTTGCACGCAAACCCATTGCTTCGCCGCCCTTTGGACGCCCCGGGCTGGCGCTTGGTCGCCATGCGAATGTGTCAAAATGGGCCCAGTCCGTCGCTTCTGGGATAAAGCGGCGCAGGAACAACGCTGCCGTAACACAGCCCGCCATGCCGCCTTCTGCAGAATTAACCAAATCAGCAATGTCAGACTTAAGCATGTCGTCATAGCGATCCCAAAGCGGCATACGCCAGCATGGGTCAGCCACATCCGCGGCCGCATCTGCAAGAGCTACAGCGAGTGCGTCTTGATTGGCAAAAAGGGCCGGTAAATCTGGCCCCAAGGCAATGCGTGCAGCGCCGGTCAGCGTCGCAAAATCCAAAATCAGGTCGGGCTTTGCCTCGCCCGCTTTGGTGAGGGCATCCCCCAAAATCAGGCGACCTTCAGCATCGGTATTGTCAATTTCAACGCTTAAGCCTTTGCGGCTCCGCAAAATATCTCCGGGCCGCAGCGCATTGCCAGAAATGGCGTTTTCTACTGCAGGGACCAGAAGGTGAAGCCGCACGGGGAGGCGGGTTTCCATCACCAGACGGGCAAGCGCAATTGCATGTGCGGCCCCGCCCATATCCTTCTTCATCTGGCGCATGAAGCTGCCTGTCTTGATGTTGAGGCCCCCAGTATCAAAGGCAACGCCCTTGCCGACTAGTGCGAGGCGCGGATTGGCGGGATTGCCCCATTCCAGCTCAATCAAACGCGGCGCGCGCGTGCGCTCAGCCGCCTGACCAACGGCGTGGATCATCGGATAGCCACTGGCCAAATCATCGCCCCGCGTTACATGGATCTGCGCGTCGAACTCCGCTGCAAGCTGTTCAATCGCCACCTGAATTTCTGAGGGGCCTAGGTCTGCCGCTGGACAGTTCACCATATCGCGGACCAAGGCGGTCGCTTCCGCGATCCGCGCTTGTTCAGCAATCAGCGCAGGTTCAGCGGTCAGTAAGATGCGATCTCCAGTGGCATCGGCTTTGTTCAGATAGCGATCATACACATAATGCGCCAACATCCAGCCAAGACCAGCTGGGCCCGGGGTCCCATTGGCGAGGCGATAGACGCCTTCTGGCAGGGCTTTTGCGGCTGCCGCTAAGTCCCATAGGCTTTGGTCGTTGCCTGTACCAAAGGCGGCAGACCAATCTCCGGGCTTATCGCCAGGGAGAATAACATAATCGCCCGGCGCGCCAGAAAAGCGATCTGCCAAGGCGGCTGTTCGAGCGCGCTCTGGAAGAGACTTGAGCCAATCCTCCAGTGCGCTCTTCGAAACCAACTGTATGTCGCGCGCTTCTTGGCCCTGATCAGGCTGTATCAAATGGGCAAAGCGGCTCATTGTGCGCGGTCTCCTGTTGGTAAAGCGGGGCTAAGCGCTGACGGGCGCTCCGTAAAGATCATGCTCATCGGCATCTTCGATTGTCACCGAAACAATATCGCCCGGGTGCAAATGTCCGGCATCGCGCAAGAATACATGCCCATCAATTTCAGGTGCATCCGCCTTGGACCGGGCATTTGCGCCGCCATCTTCATCTACAATGTCGATGATCACATCGAGTGTTTTGCCGATTTTGGCTTCCAGCTTGCGCGCAGAAATGGCGGCTGTTTTTTCCATGATGCGGGCGTAACGCTCTTCCTTCACTTCGTCCGGAACCGCGCCGTCGAGGGTGTTGGCGGCTGCGCCTTCAACAGGTTCAAAACGAAAAGCTCCAACGCGGTCGAGCTGGGCTTCCTCCAGCCAATCAAGCAGATATTGGAAGTCGTCTTCGGTTTCTCCCGGGAACCCGACGACAAAGCTGGATCGGATTGCGATGTCCGGCACGATGTCGCGCCACGCCCGAATGCGTTCCAAAACCTTGGCTTCATTGGCTGGGCGCTTCATTGCTTTCAGCACCGAAGGCGCCGCATGTTGGAACGGAATGTCCAAATAGGGCAGCACAAGCCCTTCTGCCATCAACGGAATGACATGATCAACATGCGGATAGGGGTACACATAATGCAAGCGCACCCACGCGCCGAGCTTGCCCAATTCGCGCGCCAAATCTGTCATGTGCGCCCGGACCATGCCGTCCTTCCAAGGCTTTTCGGCATGGCGCAAGTCAACCCCATAGGCAGAAGTGTCTTGGCTGATAACAAGCAATTCCCGCGTGCCTGCAGCAATCAGCTTTTCAGCCTCGCGCAAGATGGCATCAGGGCGGCGCGAGACAAGATCGCCGCGAATGGACGGAATGATGCAAAAGCTACACCGGTGGTTGCAGCCCTCTGAAATCTTTAAATAGCTGTAATGACGGGGCGTGAGCTTCAGCCCTGCTTCGGGCACCAAATCAACGAAGGCGTGAGGAACCGGCGGAGCCGCTTCATGCACAGCTTCGACCACGGCTTCATATTGATGTGGCCCTGAAATCGCGAGAACTTCGGGAAAGCGGGCGCGAATGGCGTCAGCTTCATTGCCCATGCAGCCGGTCACAATCACCCGGCCATTTTCCGCAATGGCTTCCCCAATTGCCTCAAGGCTTTCTTCCTTGGCGCTATCCAGAAAGCCGCAGGTGTTCACCAGCACGACATCCGCACCGGCATAATCGGCGGACAAGCCATAGCCATCAGCGCGCAGTTTGGTCAGGATGCGTTCGCTGTCTACCAGCGCCTTGGGGCACCCCAGAGAGACCATGCCCACCTTGGGCGCATCAGGAAGTTTGATTGCAGTCATAATGGCCGCGGCCCTTACGCCAAGGTGGACGCGAAGTCACGCAAAAGCGAGGGCATTCGCCTTATGCAGAAATACGGGTGAGGCCGCCTAAATAGGGCTGCAGCACTTCTGGGACTGCAATGCTGCCATCTTCCTGCTGATAATTTTCCAGAACGGCGACCAGCGTGCGGCCTACGGCAAGGCCCGAGCCATTAAGCGTGTGGACGAAGCGCGTGCCTTTTTCGCCCTCTGGGCGGTAACGCGCATTCATTCGCCGGGCTTGAAAGTCTCCACAATTGGAACAGCTGGAGATCTCGCGATACGCCTTTTGGCCGGGCAGCCAGACTTCGAGATCGAAAGTCTTGCGCGCGGTAAAGCCCATATCGCCCGAGCACAGCAACATCCGGCGGAAATGGAGGCCGAGCTTGTTCAGCACGGCTTCTGCGGCCTCAGTCATCCGCTCATGTTCTGCATCTGATGTGTCTGGTGTTGTGATGGACACCAGTTCAACTTTTTCAAATTGGTGCTGGCGAATAAAGCCGCGTGTGTCGCGCCCTGCAGAGCCAGCCTCAGAGCGGAAGCATTGGGTCAGCGCGGTGAGACGCAGAGGTAATTCTCCCTCAGTCAAAATCTTCTCACGCACGATATTGGTCAGCGAGACTTCAGCTGTGGGGATGAGCCAGCGGCCATCCGTTGTCTTAAACAAATCTTCTGAAAACTTTGGCAATTGCCCTGTGCCGAACACGGCTTCATCGCGCACCATGAGTGGCGGCGCAACTTCTTCATACCCAAAATCGCGTGTGTGGAGATCAAGCATGAATTGCCCAAGAGCGCGATTGAGCTTGGCGATGCCGCCACGCAGATACGCAAAACGCGCCCCAGCAACAGCGGCAGCCGTTTCAAAATCCAAACCTAGGCCGGGGTCTAGCCGGTCATGTTCTTTTGCTTCAAAGGTCAATGCTGGCTTCGCGCCGCTTTCCGATTGAAACACATTGCCTGCCTCGTCGGCGCCCTGCGGGACATCATCTGCAGGGATATTCGGCAATGCCGAAAGCGCTGCGCGCAACTCCGCCCCCAAATCGCGCACCTGTGCCTCAAGAGCGGGCAAGCTTGCTTTAATTTGGCTGACTTCGGCCTTCAGCTGCTCTGCGCCTTCCTTATCGCCACGCCCCATAGCGGCACCAATGGCTTTGGCGGCCGCGTTGGATTTGGCCTGAAGGTCTTCACTTTCCTTGATTGCCGCTCGAAGCTGCTCGTCTTTCTCGAGCAGTGTCGTGGCGTGTGGTGCCAGTCCGCGGCGCGCAAGGCCCGCGTCAAAAGCGGCAGGATTGTCTCGGATCAGGCGTATATCATGCATGGCTGTGCCTATGCCGGGGCTTGCACAGCTTGCCAAGCCTTAAGACGAGGCTTTGCGGTTAAGGTGCGCGTCACGGAAAATCAGAAAGATAAATCCAAACAATAAAAGCCAATTAACTGGCGGGGCGGGGGTTGGTAGTCCGGTGCTGCCTGTGGAGGATATGCCGCTCGAGCTGGCAGTGGTGGAGGTGCTTGCACCGCTGGTGCTGGAATTCGTGGATGAACTGGTACTGGAGCTAGAGCTAGAGCTAGTGCTAGAGCTAGTGCTGGTCCCGGAGGTGGAACTAGTATTGGTCCCGGAGGTGGAACTAGCACTGGTCCCAGATGTGGAGCCGGTGCTCGTCCCAGAGCTGCCGCCACTACCGCTGGTTCCACCCGATGTTGTACTAGAGCTGGAGCTGCTGGCCGACGTGCCTGAGCTGCTGCTGGTACCAGTGGAGCTTCCAGAGGACCCGGATGTGCTTGTGTATACGCCGCCAATATAAACGCTCGGTGCTCCCCAAAATCCACCGCCATACCATCCCCCGCCGATGATGCCGCCGAAATGGGCTGCGCCGCCCATAGGCAAAGATTGTTGAGCGATGGCTTGAGCAGTCACCGTCAAAGGGGGGCAGGTGATGCGGGTCGTTCGCGTCCGAATGCGGATCAGGCGTAAATTTCTCCCCGATGCAGTTCTTATAAGCCTCGTGCCGGCGGGCAGACGCCTGACCTTAACCAGGCCAGGGCGCGCATATAGGGGCTCTGTACGCGGTCTTGCGCCAGCATATTGTTGATTTGGTGCGCATTGCACTTGTGTTCGGCGTATGCGGATGACGCGCTGGTGCGCATTTGCCGTCCGTTGAAGCGCAGGGCGTGGATGGATCAGCCGAGGCCCAAGATCCGATTGAAGCGGTGCACGCGGCATCAAGACAGGCGGAACTGGCAATTGGTAACTGGCAGCGGGGGGAGATGGAAAGCTTGGCGGTGCCTTAGCCTTTGGAAGTTGCGTTCCTGTCGCGTAGAGGATCAACGCACTGATGCCGATCAGCAAAAGCAGTGCGCAGGCAATACGG
>JAGWVG010000067.1 GCA_018970965.1 Alphaproteobacteria bacterium
ATCGTCAACCGCATGGGGCTGATCCATCCTTTTGAACTTGCTGAGGAAGAAGGCTGCACGCTGGGCGATGTTGCTGAGGCCTTTGTGATTGCAGAACAGGTGTATGACGTCCCGGCGCTATGGCGTGAGATTGAGACAGCCGAGATTGGCGAAGACACGCGGATCATTCTGTTTGAACATCTTGCGATTGAGCTTCGCGCGCATATGGCCGATATTTTGCGCAACTCTGTGGCCGAGCGGAGCAGTGCAGCCGCAATTGCAGCCTATCGTCCAGCTGTTGCCCAGTTGGCGCACGCATTGGATGATTTGATGCCGCCCGAAAGCCGCCGTCAGACACGCGCCTTTCGAGAGCGATTGTTGGCGGCAGGTGCACCCCCCTCCATTGCCGATGCGCTGGTGCGCTTGGCTGAGCTGGATGGCGCAATTGGC
This sequence comes from Alphaproteobacteria bacterium, assembly GCA_018970965.1. Taxonomy (GTDB): domain Bacteria; phylum Pseudomonadota; class Alphaproteobacteria; order Sphingomonadales; family Sphingomonadaceae; genus Aquisediminimonas. Next base: position 430 of record JAGWVG010000067.1, read on the forward strand.
ATTGCCGCCTTAAGCGCGCGGACGGGCGTTGCCGAGCTGGTAACCGCGCGTGCCTTTACTGCGGTGGGCGAGGCGTTGGGGCTCGATTGGGCGCAAGGCACCGCAATGCAGCTTGACCCCCGCGACCCGTGGGAACGGCTGCTTGCAGCGGGACTGGCGCGTGATTTTCAGGCGATGCGGCTGGATTTCTTGGCACGTCACGGGGGCAAATCCCCGGTTGAAGCCGTCAGCAAATGGCAAGCCAGCAGTGCAGCAAGAATCGCTGCCTTTCGCGCGATGATTGACCGGGCGCGGCTGACCACTGCGCCATCTCCTGCAATGCTTGCGCAAATTGCCGGTCAGGCGCGCGTGTTGCTTAATCGCGCATAAAGCCAAACGCGGATTGCGCTCGCAAGGTTGGGCGGATCGCCCGTAGCGATCCGCTCAGCATCAATCTGGGCGATAAGGGCATTGATCGGCAGGCCCTCATCACTGGCGGCCGCGCGCAAGCCCTCCCAAAAAACGGGCTCAAGACTGATCGAGGTTTCGTGCCCGGCAATGGTGACGGATCGTTTGATGGGGCCTTGCATGGCCTAGTACATATGCTGCCCGCCATTGATCGACAATGTCGATCCGGTCACAAAGCCAGCATCTTCACCACAGAGAAAGGCAACGCCGCGTGCAATTTCATCGGCTTGGCCCAGTCGCCCAACGGGCACTTTGGCAACGATCTTGGCGAGAACATCTTCGGGCACGGCAGCGACCATATCGGTATCAATATATCCGGGGGCAAGCGCGTTAACGGTCACGCCAAATTTTGCGCCTTCTTGGGCCAAGGCCTTGGTAAAGCCGTGAATGCCCGATTTGGCGGCGGCATAATTCACCTGGCCATATTGGCCGCCCTGCCCGTTGATTGAACCGATATTGACAATGCGGCCCCAGCCACGTTCGCGCATGCCGGGAAAGACGGCTTTGGCCATGTTGAAACAGCCGCCCAAGTTGATGCGCATCACCTCATCCCACATGTCGTAGGTCATTTTAAGAAGTGTCGCATCCCGCGTGATGCCAGCATTGTTGACGAGGACATCAATTGGGCCAATCTCAGCCTCCACCTGCGCGCAACCAGCCAGGCAGGCGGCATGATCTCCCACATCCCATTTAACCGCGCGGATGCCCGTTGCCGCTTCAAAGGCCTTCGCCTTTTCATCATTGCCCGCATAGTTGGCGACCACGGTCATCCCCATGGCCTGCAATTTTTGGCTAATTGCCGCCCCAATGCCGCGCGTGCCGCCTGTTACAATTGCGATCCGTCCCATCGTCCAGTCCCCCTCTCAAAAGGTGCCTGAACATAGGGCTATTGCGGTGGAAGCCAGCCCGCAAGTTCACGTGAAAGTAAGGTCTCTAGCATGGTGATGCCGGTATCGCTGGCGTTGAGGCAGGGGAGATAGGCAAAGTCAGTCCCGCCGGCATCCATAAATGTTTCTTTGCCGCGCAGCGCCACTTCCTCCAGCGTTTCCAGATTATCGGCAGAAAAACCGGGCGCAATCACAGCGATACGCTTGATTTTCTCCTTTGGCAGTGCGGCCAAAGTTGCATCGGTTGCTGGCTCTAGCCACTTGGCGCGGCCCAGCTTTGATTGGAAGGATACGCGCACGTCACGCCCCAAGGCTTCCGACAAAAGCCGCGCCGTTTTTTGGCAATGGCAATGATAAGGGTCCCCCAAAAGCAGCGTGCGTACAGGCATGGAATGGAAGCTGGCGAGAATCACTTCGGGCTCAAAAGGAAGTGCCTTCAGCCCTTGCTCCACCGATTGTTTCAGCGCGGCGATATAGGCGGGGTCATCATGATAAGCGGGCAGCGTGCGCAGCGCCGGCTGCCAGCGCATCTTGCCAAGCACACGCGCCACTTCATCAAAGCCTGTGCCGGTCGTGGCACCGCTATATTGCGGGTAGAGCGGCGCAATCAAAATGCGGTCGCAGCCTGCAGCTTTCATCGCTTCCAAACGATCTTCAATCGAGGGATTGCCATAGCGCATAGCCCAATCGATCATCACCTTGTCGCCAAAGCGCGCCTGCAGCGCTTTGGCCTGATCGCGCGTGACGACCGACAGGGGGGAGCCTTCGTCCGTCCAAATTTGCTGATAGGCATGGGCCGATTTGGCGGGCCTGGTCGTCAGCACAAAGAGCCGCAAAATGGGTTGCCAAACAAATGGAGGAATCTCAACGACCCGCCGATCCGATAGAAATTGCTTAAGATAGCGCCGTACAGGCCCGGTCTCGGGCGCGTCGGGCGTGCCAAGATTCATCAGCAGCACGCCAATGCGGCGCGGGGCAATGGGCGGGTGCGTGTTCGGTATCTGCATGCCTGCCGCTTAGCCGGGAATGGGCCGCATCGCTACCTGTCCAAAGGGCTTTGGCTGCCGCGCCTTATGCAGAGCGGGCAGCCATGATTTTTTTATTACGCGAATCCACTTCGCGCATGGCTGCAAAAACTGACTTGTCGGGGTTGGTTTTCCCGGTTTCACCCAGCGCGTAAATTTGCGCATAATACCAGAATTGCACGCCAAACCCGGCAATCGCCCGCACCATTTTAACGCTCTCCAGCCAGCGCAGCCAGCTGGGCAGCAGATGCAGCTGCTTTTCAAAGCGCGGAATATCTGCCGCGCCCGCCAGCAAATCATTACAGGCATAAGGCGCGCCGCAGAGAGGGCGGCCGAGCCCAATCAAATCGGCAGCGCCCGTGCTCAGCGCATGGTCCATGGCGATGCGCGTGCGGAAGCCGCCTGTCACCATCAAGGGAAGCGTTTTAAGTTCCGCCTTCATCGCTTTGGCAAAGTCGACGAAATAAGCTTCACGTGCGGCCGTTGATGCAGGGACGTTTTGGTCCTCCACATCTTCCATCCCCTCCAAATCCATCATGCGCGGCTGTTCGTAGCTGCCGCCTGAGATTTCCAGCAGATCAAGCCCCTCGGCCTCCAGCCAGCGGGCAACTTGCAGGCTCTCGTCAAAGGCAAATCCGCCGCGTTGAAAATCGGCAGAGTTGAGCTTTACCGAAACCGGAAAATCCTTGCCCACTGCCGCCCGCACCGCGCGGACGCTTTCCATCAAAAAGCGTGCTCGATTTTCCAGGCTGCCGCCCCATTGATCGGTGCGCTGATTGCTGCGCGGGCTTAAAAATTGCGAGATGAGATACCCATGCGCCGCGTGGATTTGCACGCCGGTAAAGCCAGCTTCCTTTGCTGCTTTTGCTGCAATCGCAAACCGCGCGATCAGATCTTTAATCTCGTCCTCTGTCAGCGGCACGGGGGTGCCAAATTGTCCACCGGGAAGGCCCAGCTTCACCGCAGAGGGGGCTTTGGGCGTTGGGTTGACCAAGGCCTGTGTCTGCCGCCCGCCATGGCTGATCTGCATCCAGAGATGCGTGCCCTGCACTGTGCCAGCCTTGGCCCAAGCCTTGAGGGCGGCTTTCATCTCGGCGGAGGGTTTTTTGTCAATCACCACATTGCCGGGGCGCTCGAGATGATCGCGGTCGATAATGACATTGCCTGTGAGCAGCATGCCCGCGCCGCCTTCGGCCCAGCATTGATAAAGCCGGGCCAGGGCCGGGGTTGGCATGCCATCAGGCGTGGCAAGGCCTTCCGTCATCGCGCCTTTGGCGAGCCGGTTTTTCAAAACCGCGCCGCAGGGCAGCGGCAATGTCTGCCCAATGCTCATGCAGCGGCGGCCTGTTGCCACAACGCACGATATTTGGCGCGCAGGCTTACCTTATCAATCTTCTCCGTGCCCAAGCGGGGCAGGCTATCTGCCTCAAACCAGATTTTCGCGGGCACCTTGAAGGCGGCAATGCGCTCTTTGACAAAATCGGCCAGCTCGGCTTCGCTCACGTTGGTCCCCGGATGGCAATAGACCACCGCGCCGGGTAATTCGCCAAAACGCTCATCAGGCAGCCCAAAGACGCAGGCTTCGGCAATCGCCGGATGCTCGTACAGCGCAGCCTCGACTTCTTGGCAGCTGATATTTTCGCCGCCGCGAATGATGATGTCCTTCTTGCGATCGACAATGAAGAGATAGCCATCTTCATCAAGATATCCGATGTCGCCGGTGCGGAAATAGCCATCAGATGTCATACATTCGGCTGTGGCATCAGGGCGGTTCCAATAGCCCGAGAACAAGGCGACCGAGCGGATCGACACTTCCCCGCGCTGCCCTTGGGGCACAGGCTTTCCAGCGTCATCAAGGATCGCCATGTCAACCAGCGGCTTTGAGGGCAGGCCTGTTGAATTGGGCTTTTCCAGATAATTGGTCGAGAAATTGCCTGCGCCAATGGCGTTGGTTTCGGTGAGGCCATAGCCCAATGCTGGCGGCGCAGTGGGGAATTCTTCGGCAATGCGTTTCACATGCTCAACAGGGCGGGGTGCGCCGCCGCCCGATAGGCCTTGGAGGGTCGACAGATCATATTTGTGACGATCCGGGTGCGTCATCAGCTCAAAGCTCATCAGCGGCACGCCCGTGAAGTTGGTGATCTTTTCTTTTTCAATGATGCGCATTGCATCGACGACATTCCATTTGGGCATCATCACAATCTTGCGCCCAATCGCAAAGCTGACGAGCATGATGGGCACCTCGCCCGTCACATGGAACAACGGCACGGTCAGCAAGGCAGCATGCTGCGGCCGATTTTCAGATACCGTGCCGTCTTCAGTTGCGAGCTGCAACATCATCAGCGCCTGGACGATATAGTTGAACGTGCCCTGCACCACCGCACGATGGGTGGAATAAGCGCCCTTGGATTGGCCGGTAGAACCAGAGGTGAAGAGGATGGTTGCCAGATCATCGCCTGTGATGTCGGGCAGCGCAACCGCATCCAGCGCGTTTACATCGCCCAGCACGGGGGCAAGCGTCGTCTCAATCGGGGCAGCGATATCAAGCGTGACGATTTTTGCCGGGCCGGCATAAGCGGCATCTTTCAGACGATCAGCGCGGGGGCCATCGGCAAATACCAGCGAGGCGCCAACATCTTCAATGCCGGCAGCCAGCTCGCTGCCCTGCCACCAGCCATTGATCAGCGTTGCGCACCCGCCCGCCATCAAAATCCCCATATAGAGGATGATCCATGCCGGGGTATTGCGCATGGCAATCCCAACGCGATCGCCCTTTTGTACACCATGATGCGCAATCAGTGCGCGCGCCACGCGGTCCGCCAAGGCGTAGGTTTGTTTGAAGGACAGGCGTTGATCGCCATCCACCAGAAATTCTGTATCGCCATGCTGCGCGCAGAAATAAGCAAAATAGTGCGGCAGAGCCGGGGGTGCTGCCGCGACCATCGGCAAATCAACACCATAAGCCTTAAAACTGGTGAGCGCCATTGGCGCACCCGGCGCAGTTAGCATCGCGGTGGCCTTTGCAATGCGCAGGTCCAATTCAGACGGCATGGCGAATCTCTCCCTTTGTCTTCTCGTCGTCCCCCTCTATGTAGGGAGAAATCCTGAGGGGAAAAGCCTTGATCCTTGCAAGCCTTGTTGACGTTACGTCCGCCGTGCGCTGGGAAAGCCTGGGACTAGATCCGGTTGCGATCGACCTCGGCTTTTTCAAGATCCGCTGGTACAGTTTGGCCTATATCACGGGCATTTTGTTGGGCTGGTGGTATTTAAGCAAACTCTGTGCACGGCCCGGCTCTCCCATGGCGCAACGCCATGTTGATGATTTCGTATTTTACGCAACGCTCGGCATTATTTTGGGCGGACGATTGGGCTATGTTCTGTTTTACCGACCTGAAATGTTGGCCCAACCCTTAAGCGTTTTAAAGCTGTGGGAAGGTGGCATGTCGTTCCATGGCGGCGTGATTGGCGTGGTGCTTGGCACCTTGTGGTTCGCTCGGCAAGAAAAGCTCAGCTGGTTGCGCATCATGGATTATGTTGTCGTGGTCTACCCGATTGGCCATTTCCTTGGCCGGCTTGCCAATTTCGTGAATGGTGAATTGTGGGGCCGCGAAACAACTGTGCCTTGGGGCATGATTTTTCCCGGCGGGGGCGAAGTGGTGCGCCATCCCAGCCAATTATATCAGGCTGGGCTCGAAGGTTTGCTGCTGGGCCTCATCCTCTCGTTGCTCTTCTGGAAAAGCGATGCGCGCTATAAGCCCGGCTATCTGGCGGGGCATTTTGTGCTCTGGATGGGCGTTTTCCGGGTCATCTCAGAAATGGTGCGCGAGCCGGATGTCGGTGTTTATGGCCTATTTGGCATGACGATGGGGCAGACATTATGTGTGCCGATGATCGTGCTTGGCTTGTACCTTATTTTCTCGGCCAAGGGCCGCCGCGAACGGATGGAAAGCATTGCCGGACACAATAGCGTCGCCTGAGGCGGCCGTAACCGACGCGCTTCTGCCAGAACGGCTTGCCCGTGCGATCACGCTGGGCGGGCCGATTCCGGTTGCGCAATTTATGGCAGCGGCCAATGCGCATTATTACGCCACGCGGGATCCCTTGGGGGCGGCCGGCGACTTCATCACCGCGCCTGAAATTAGCCAGATTTTTGGCGAACTCATTGGTCTGTGGTTGGCAGATTTATGGGATCGCGCGGGCCGCCCCGCTGTCCATTATGTCGAACTGGGGCCGGGCCGCGGCACGCTGGCGGCGGATGCTTTGCGCGCCATGGCGAAAGCGGGGCTCACTCCCTCGGTGCATTTTGTAGAAACCAGCCCGGCCTTGCGCGCGGCACAGGCAAAGGCGGTTCCAAACGCCCAGTGGCATGACGATGTGACAACGCTGCCCGATGATGCGGCTTTGCTGATTGTTGCGAATGAGTTTTTTGATGCGCTGCCAATTTATCAACTCGTCCGCCGGGCAGACGCCTGGCACGAACGCCTGATTGCCTGTCAGGACACGATTTTTCTGCCCATTGCAGGCAAGCCCGTGCCCGATGAGATTGTGCCGGAAGCGCTGCGCGAGGCGCCGGCGGGAAGTGTGATTGAAAGCTCCCCCGCTTCGGTTGCCGTTGTCCGTGCGCTGGCCAAAAAACTTGCAGCGCAAGGCGGGGCAGCACTGATTGTCGATTATGGGTATGATGGCCCGGCGCTGGGAGAGACGCTGCAAGCCGTAAAGGCGCATGGCTTTGCTAATCCCTTTGATGCGCCGGGAGAGCATGACCTGACGGCGCATGTCGATTTTGCGACCTTAGCGGGAATGGCGGAATTAAGTGGCGCTGAGGTGCATGGCCCTGTCGCCCAAGGCGATTTTTTGGGGCTGTTGGGTATTGCCGAACGCACAGCAATGCTGGCGCGTGCCCATCCGGATCGCGGGGGCGAGCTGGCCGAAGCGCATCGGCGGCTGACCCATCCGACAGAAATGGGCGCGCTGTTCCGCGCGATGGCATTGACTGGCAAGGGCTGGCCGCAGCCCGCAGCAATGCGCTAAGGCGCGCGTCATGAGCAAAATTGATGTGTTTCAAGCAGCTGCATTAGAGGCTGTGCCGCATGGCTTTTTAGGACGGCGCGGCGGCGTCTCAACCGGCGTTCATTCCGGGTTGAATGTCGGGGTTGGGTCAGAAGATGATCCTGCCGCTGTTGCAGAAAACCGGCGACGCGCCGCCGAGGCCGTGTTGCCCGGTGCAGATCTGGCCACTGTGTTCCAGATCCATAGTGCCGATGTCGTGACAGTCGATCAGGCCGTGCCGCTCGAAGACCGCCCCTCCGCCGATGCGTTGGTGACCAATCGCCCGGGGCTTTTGTTGGGCATTTTGAC
>JAGWVG010000068.1 GCA_018970965.1 Alphaproteobacteria bacterium
GCTTATGGCGAGCCACATCGGCCGCCGGTGATTGCATCAGTGATGCAGAATAGCCCCGCAGCCCGCGCCGGCTTGGCGCCGGGAGATCGGATTACTGAGATAAATGGCCGCAACATCTCAAATTTTCAGGAGATTTACCCGCTGGTGCAAGATCGCCCGGGGATGCAGCTAACTGTAACTTATGTGCGGGAAGGGCGTGAGGCGACCGCAGAAATGACACCCGATATTGTCGTGTCGAAGGATCGCTTCGGTAATGAATATCGCTTGGGTCGAATCGGCTTGGTTCCTGTGGCGGAAGAAATGGTGCAAGATCTGTCGCCTGCGCAGAGCCTTATCAGCGGTGTTGCGCGCACAGGCGCGATTATCGACCGGATGGCAACGGGCATTGGCCAGGTTATCACAGGACGGCGCTCGGTGGCCGAGCTGGGCGGGCCGATCAAAATCGCCAAGGTTTCGGGGGAAGCGGCTGAGCTGGGCTGGCAGCCTTTTATCTATTTGGCGGCGCTCATTTCAATTAACCTCGGGTTCATCAACCTCTTGCCAGTTCCTATGCTTGATGGCGGTCACCTCAGCTTCTATGCGGTGGAAGCAATCCAGCGGCGTCCGGTAAGTCCAAGAACAATGGAAATTGCCTTCCGCTCCGGTATGTATGCCTTGTTGGCATTGATGCTGTTCGTTACGATGAACGACCTTGCCTCGCTGGGGTTGTGGCGCTTAACGGGTCTGGGCGGATAAAAAACAGGGCAATGTCAGCCCTTTATTGGTGAATGAGAGAGCGTGTGGGTAAAACTGAGACTGTTCGTTTCCGCAACCGGTGTCTGACGGCGTTGTTGCTTGGGACCGCGCTTCCGGCGCTGATAACGCCGGCGGAGGCGCAGCAACTTCGTGCGCGGCGTCCGCAGGCAGCGACGGCTCAACCTGTTCCGACAGCGCCAGTAACAGCTGCCCCGCCGGTCACCAACCTCGCTCCGCAAACTGTCGGCACGATCAAGTCGATCAACGTGACTGGCTCACAGCGTATCGAGCCAGACACTGTCCGCTCTTATATCACGCTGCGCCCTGGCCAGCCCTATACAGTCGAAGCGCTGGATGATGCTCTGCGTCAGCTGCTCGATACAGAATTGTTCGCCGATGTGCAGATCCGCGACAATGCTGGCGATTTGGTGATTGAGGTTCAAGAAAACCCTGTCATCAACCGCATTGTTTTGGAGGGCAATAAGCGCCTGAAGGACGAGAAGATTCGTCCTGAAATCAAAATTGCGCCGCGCCAAATTTTCACACGATCCAAGGTGCGCGCTGATGTTGCGCGCATCATTGAGCTGTATCAGCGTCAAGGCCGTTATGCTGCGGTGGTTGAGCCGAAAATGGTTAAGCTCGATCAGAACCGCGTGGATATTGTCTTTGAGATCAGCGAAGGCCCGAAATCCAAAGTTCGCCAGATCAATATTCTTGGGAACGAGAAGTTCTCGGACAAGAAGATTATCGGTGAAATGGCGACCCGGCCATCCAGCTTCTTTGGATTCTTTTCGTCAAAAGACAGCTATGATCCTGACAAGCTGGCTTATGACCAATCCAAAATGCGGCAATTCTACCTGATGCAGGGTTATGCCGATTTCCGCGTCGTTTCGGCGACCGCGGAATTGACGCCAGATAAGCGCGATTTCATTGTGACGTATGTTGTCGAAGAAGGCGATCGCTACAAATTTGGCGACGTCACGATTGACAGTGAATTGCGCGACTACAAGCCCAAGGCCAACACTTTAGCGACCAAGAAGGGCAATTGGTACGACGCCAAATTGGTGGAAGACACTGTTGATAATCTGACACAGGCAGCGGGCCTGTTTGGCTATGCCTTTGCAGAGGTGAACCCCGATTTTGTGCGCGACAAAGATGCACGCACAATGTCGATTGCTTATAAAATCAGCGATGCGCCCCGCGTTTATGTCGAGCGCGTCGATATTAATGGCAATACGACAACCTTGGACAAGGTTATCCGCCGTGAATTCCGCTTAGCGGAAGGAGATCCGTTCAACAGCTTCCAAGTGAAGCGCTCGTCAGATCGCATCCAAAGCCTTGGCTATTTCCAAGAAAAGCTGCAGATTGAGCAAAAGCCGGGTTCGACGCCCGATCGCATCATTTTGCAGGCGAATGTGGAAGAAAAGGCGACAGGCGAGTTGCAGCTGTCGGCAGGTTTCTCGTCGCTGGAGCGATTTATCATCAACTTCTCGATCCGTCAGCGCAACTTCCGCGGCAAGGGTCAGGAGTTGCGCGCCGGGATCAACTATTCGCAATATTCAAAATCAGTCGAACTGGGCTTTACCGAGCCCTATTTCTTGGATCGCAATATTGCGTTGGGCGCGGATATCTTCCGCCGGGATTTGAACTCGTTCAACTTCATCAACCAATCGCGCCAGACGACCTATCAACAGATCACAACGGGCATGCAGTTGCGCATGGGCGCGCCAATTACGGAGTATTGGTCGTTCGCGGTCCGTTATGGACTGAGCTTTGATGACGTTTCGCTCAACCAGTTGAGTTACTATTATAATGGCCAGTGCGATCCCTTTTTGGCCGGGCGCTATTTGTGCGATGCCATTGGGAAGCGGACGACCTCATCGGCGGGCTACAGCCTCGTTTTTGACAATCTGGACAATCGTCTGCGGCCAACACGGGGCCGTCGCTTTGTCTTCAGCCAGGATTATGCAGGGCTGGGGGGCAGCGTAAACTATCTGCGCACAAACTTTGACGCGCGGAGCTATTGGAAGCCTTTTGGCAATTATGTCTTCTCGCTGACGGCAGAGGGGGGCTATATCCACAGCTTCGAAACGCCGAAGTCCCCGGGAAGCGATCCGGTTCGTTTGACGGATCGCTATTTCATGGGTGAGCCGCAATTCCCGGGTTTTGATATTCGTGGTGTCGGCCCGCGTGTGCAGCGCCAATTCTATGACAGCAATGGCAACCCCATCACCGCCCGCAATCAGGTGGTTGATGACTCATTGGGCGGCCGCGCTTATTATCTGGGCCGCATGGAGTTGGAAATTCCCTTGGGGTCTGGCGCGCGTGAAATGGGTCTGCGCCCATCAATCTTCGCAGTTGCGGGCTCGGTCTTTGGCGTGACGCACCCGCAATTGAACAATTTGCCCAACGGCCTGCGCCGTTGCCGTGACAATGCAAGTGGCGCCGTAACAGAGCAGGCCTATGGCACTGCCTGTTCGGATACGCAGACTTTGTTGTTTGAAGTCCCTGGTTTCCGCGAGGTCTTTTATGGAGACACATGGAAGCCGCGTCTGTCGGTTGGCTTTGGCGTCAACTGGCGTTCTCCCTTCGGTCCGTTCCGCATTGATCTTGCCAAGGCATTGATCAAAAAGGACGGGGACGATCCCAAACTGTTTACATTCAACGTAGGAACACAATTCTAATGAAGATGATCAACAAAATGCTTTTCGCCGCATCGGCGCTGGCTTTGGCCCCGGTCGCTCCTGCCGCTGCGCAGAGCGTGGCCTATACGGATGTACAGCAGGTTATCGCGCAGTCGCAGGCGGCACGCACGGCTGACCAGCAGATGCGGGTCAGCTACAAGGGCACTTATGATCAAATTGAGTCGCGTTCGCGCGTGCTTCAGGCAGAACTCAACGCTTTGGTTGTGAAGTTCCAGGCCGATCAGAAGACCAACCCGAATAATCCGACGCTGCAGGCACAAGCGCGCGCCATTCAGGAAAAGCAGCGCGCCGCTCAGGAAGAATTGGGCAAGCTCAGCGATCCGATTGAACGCGTGAATGCCTATGTGATCGAGCAGATTGAGCCGAAGCTGGATGCTGCTGTGTCGGCTGCAATGGCCAAAAAGAATGTTTCGCTGCTGGTTCAGCGCAACATTGTCATCAAGAACACGCCTGGCACCGATTTGACGCCGGATATCTTGGCTGAGCTGAATGCAATGGTTCCCAGCGTATCGATTACACCGCCTGCCGATTGGCAGCCCGGCCAGCAGCAGGCTCCGCGCCCGGCAGCAGCAGCTCCGGCGGCGGCGGCAGCGCCTGCCAAGCCGCAGCCTCAGGGTCGCTAAGGCACGGATCGGGCCGATCTATGGCGGGGGCACTAGATATTGGGGCGGTGTTGGCAGCTTTGCCGCACCGCTACCCGATGCTTCTTGTTGATCGTGTGGAAGAAATTGTGCCGGATCAATCGATCCGCGCGATTAAGGCTGTCACGATTAACGAGCCGTTTTTTCAGGGACATTTCCCTGGTCGGCCCATCATGCCGGGAGTGTTGATTGTTGAGGCCCTGGCGCAAGCCGCGGGTGTCTTGGCGATTGAATCGCTCGGCCTCGCGGGATCGGGCAAGTTGGTTTACTTCATGGCAATTGACGGCGCGAAATTCCGCACGCCAGTTGAGCCGGGCTGCTTGCTGACACTTGAAGCGGAATTTGTGCAAAAACGCGCGACAGTATGCAAATTTGTCGGGCGCGCGCTGATTGAGGGCAAATTGGCCGCCGAGGCGAATTTTACCGCGATGATTGCTGACCCGCCACAAGGCTAAGCCTTAGATCGCTTGCCAAAATCATTGCGGGCCGCTAATGCCCGCGCTTTCCCGCATCCAAGGCTGGTCGGAACCAGCCGCAACCGGAGCAGTAAGATGAAAAAAGAAGGCCATCCCGATTACCACATGATCAAGGTGCAGATGACTGACGGCACCGTGTTCGAAACGCGCTCCACTTGGGGCAAGGAAGGCGACACGATGACGCTGGACATTGATCCGCTCTCGCACCCGGCTTGGACTGGTGGTCAGCAGCGTCTGATGGATACGGGTGGTCAGGTGGCCAAGTTCAACAAGCGTTTCGGCGGTCTGTCGCTCAAGCGCTAAGTTGGCATCATCCCAACGGAATTAAAAAAAAGCCCCGGTCTTTACCGGGGCTTTTCTTTTGGTGGACGAAGGGCCGAAAGGCTTAAGCTTCCGGCGCTTCAGTGGTGTCACCAGACGGCGTCGTATCGAGGTTGGATGCGTCAATGCCAGATTCTGCCGCGTCATCGATCATGTCCGTCTCATCGCCATCATCATCCGCTTCAATCAAAGCGGCACTGACGACCTGTTCCTTATCGGCCACATCAAAGAGGCGAACCCCTGCAGTATTGCGGCCGATAACGCGCATGTCAGACACTTTCATGCGGATCATTTTGGCCTGATCGGTCACCAGCATGATTTGCGCGGCATCATGCGCTGGGAAGCTGGCGACGACAGGACCGTTTCGGCCGATGTTATCGATATTGGTGATGCCCTGACCGCCACGGCCCGTGCGGCGATATTCATAGGCGCTGGAGCGCTTGCCATAGCCATTGGCGCAGACCGTGAGAATGAACTGCTCGCGCTCCGCCATTTCGGCCATGCGCTCAGCGGATAGGGTGGGGGCGTTTTCATTGTCTTTCCACGGAGCTGCCCGCAAATAGGCCTCCCGCTCTTCCTGGCTTGCGCCTGACCGACGGAGGATGGAGAGCGACATCACTTCGTCCCCGTCCTTCAGGCTCATGCCGCGCACACCCGTTGAGCTGCGGCTTTGGAATTCGCGGATATCCGTGCCCATGAAGCGGATGGCCTTGCCGCTGCGCGAGGCAAGGAGGACATCATCTTCCTCAGTCAACAGCGCCACGCCAATCAGCCGATCATCGGCATCATCGCCTTCAAACTTCATGGCAATTTTGCCGTTTGAAGGGATGTTGGTGAAGGCATCCATGCTGTTGCGACGCACCGAACCCTTGGCGGTCGCAAACATGACGTGCAGCTTGCCCCATTCATCCTCATCCTCGGGCAAGGGCAAGACAGTCGAAATCGTCTCATCCTTCGCCAGCGGCAGCAAATTGACCATCGGGCGGCCGCGGGTGTTGGGGCCACCTTCAGGCAAGCGCCACACTTTCAAGCGATACACCTTGCCCAATGTTGAGAAGAACAGCACCGGCGTATGCGTTGAGGTGACGAACAACTCGGTGACGACATCCTCATCCTTGGTCGACATCGCCGAACGACCCTTGCCACCGCGCTTTTGCGCGCGGAAGGTATCGAGTGGTGTGCGCTTGATATAGCCATCGACTGTGACAGTGACGACCATCTCTTCCCGTTCGATCAAGTCTTCATCGTCAATGCCATCGGCGGCGGGCGCGATTTCGGTGCGACGCGGCGTTGCGAATTCATCGCGCACGGTGACCAATTCTTCCCGCATCACCGCATAAAGTTTTACGCGGTCAGCCAGAATGGCGAGCAATTCTTCAATGCTCGCCGCAAGGCCCTTCAGCTCGCTGCCAATCTCATCGCGGCCCAAAGCCGTCAAGCGATGGAGGCGCAGTTCCAAGATTGCGCGGATCTGCGTTTCGCTTAGGCGGTAGCTGTCGCCTGTAACTTCAGTTTCTACCGCTTCAACAAGACGGATATAGCTGGCAATCTCGGCAATCGGCCATTCGCGCGACGAGAGTTTCTCGCGTGCCTCAGCCGGGCTCGCAGAACTGCGTATAATGCGGACAACTTCGTCCAAATTGGTAACGGCGATGACCAGGCCGAGCAAGATATGCGCACGATCTCGTGCCTTGTTGAGCTCGAATTTAGAGCGACGCGTAATGACTTCTTCGCGGAATTTGACGAAGGATTCGATAATATCCCGCAGGGTCAGCGTTTCGGGGCGGCCGCCGCGAATGGCGAGCATATTCGCCGGGAAGCTCGATTGGGCAGGGGTATAGCGCCACAATTGGTTCAGAACGACTTCGGGGGACGCGTCACGCTTCAGATCAATAACAATCCGGACACCCTCGCGGTTGGATTCATCGCGAATGTCTGAAATGCCTTCAATCCGCTTGTCCTTGGCGGCTTCGGCAATTTTTTCCACCAGCGCGTTCTTGCCCTGTTGGAAGGGAATTTCGGTCAGGACAATTGAGCGTCGATCACCGCGGCCTTCTTCAACCACGTGCCGCGAACGGACGATAATCGAGCCCTTGCCCGACAAATAGGCAGACCGCGCGCCTGCGGTGCCCAAAATAATCCCGCCTGTTGGGAAGTCTGGGGCAGGGACATGCTCCATCAACTCTTCAGAGCTGATCGCGCCATTTTCCATATAGGCGAGGCAGGCATTAACGACTTCGCCCAAATTATGTGGCGGAATGTTGGTTGCCATGCCGACGGCAATACCACCGGCACCATTGACCAGTAGATTTGGGAAACGTGCCGGCAGAACGCGCGGCTCATCTCGGCTGCCGTCATAGTTTGGCTGAAAATCGACTGTGTCTTTATCCAGATCTTCCAGCAAGCTCATCGCGGGCTTGGCCAGACGCGCCTCGGTGTAGCGCATCGAGGCGGGGGGATCGGGGTCCATAGAGCCGAAATTGCCCTGACCATCCATAAGCGGCAGGCGCATTGACCAATCTTGCGCCAAACGCGCCAGCGCATCGTAAATCGAAGAGTCACCGTGCGGGTGATAATTACCCATCACGTCGCCAACGATTTTCGCGGATTTGCGATAGGGACGCCCTGGCACAAAGCCGCCTTCTTGCGCGGCGAATAGAATGCGACGGTGGACTGGCTTCAAACCATCCCGAACGTCAGGCAAGGCGCGCGACACAATAACGGACATCGCATAGTCGAGATAGCTCGACTTCATTTCGTCCACGATGTTGATGGGCGAGATGTCCGACGGATCGGCGAGAATGGGCGCGTCAGTACTCAAAAAAAGCTCTTTCCAAACGGTCGATTTATCTGAGTTTTGAACTAACCGTGCTGGCCATGAATTGCCAGCGTCAACGCAGATTTTGACATAGTTTCTGTGGACTGGTTCAATTGATGTTCACACGAGGCTTGTCAAAGCCCGTATCTCGTTTTGCTTGTGCGCGTTTGTGGAACCGATTAGCGCAAGCGCGCTGTTTAAGAGTCGGGCTGGAGTCGGGCCAGCACGCAGGAGGATGGTTGATATGAAGATGGTTTCTCGCGCAGCTTTGGGTCTGGGCCTCGTCCTTGGGGTTGCTGCTCCGCTGGCTCTGTCGCCCGCCGTCGCGGCGAAGGAGGAAAAGGGCAAGGCTCCGCAAAAAGTTTGGCAGCTGAGCAAAGAATTTCGCGCGGCCTATGCCCCCGCTGATGCAGCGGTAAAGGCCAACGCGCCGGACGCGCTT
>JAGWVG010000069.1 GCA_018970965.1 Alphaproteobacteria bacterium
ACAGTGTTTTTAAAACTCCGCTGGTGATCTTTCCGCCATGGATTAACCGCTTTTACATCCTCGATCTCAGCCCCGAAAAAAGCTTCATCAAATGGTGTGTTGACCAAGGGGTGACGGTGTTTGTCGTCTCGTGGAAGTCAGCGGACGCCAGTCTCGCTGATGTGGTGTGGGATGATTATATCGCCGCGCAAATCGAGGCGATCGATGTGGTGCGGGATCTGTTGGCTGTCCCGAGCGTCCATACAATTGGCTATTGTGTAGCTGGGACAACGCTGGCCGCAACGCTTGCCGTATTGGCAGCACAA
Organism: Alphaproteobacteria bacterium; assembly: GCA_018970965.1. Classification (GTDB taxonomy): domain Bacteria; phylum Pseudomonadota; class Alphaproteobacteria; order Sphingomonadales; family Sphingomonadaceae; genus Aquisediminimonas. The sequence goes on from JAGWVG010000069.1 coordinate 306, forward strand.
GGCGATGCGAAAAAAGTGAAGTCTGCGACCTTCTTTACCGCGCAGGTGGACTTTGAAAAAGCAGGAGACCTGCTCAATTTCGTTGATGATGCGCAAATTGCAATGGTCGAGAAACTTTCAACCAATGGCTATCTTGATGGACGTTATCTCGCCGCAACGTTCAACTTGCTGCGGGGCAATGACCTGATTTGGAGCACTGTTTCCAAAAATTATCTGCTGGGTGAAGACTATCCGGCGTTTGATTTGCTGCACTGGAATGGCGACGTCACCAACCTGCCGTCCAAATGGCATAAGAGCTATTTGTGCGATCTTTATCGGGACAATAAATTGTCTCAGCCCGGTGCTTTATCTGCTTTGGGCGTGCCAATTGATTTGGGCGCTGTGAAAACGCCCAGCTTCATTCAGGCGGGCCGGGAGGATCATATTTCGCCTGCCGAAAGCGTCTGGCGGATGTGCGATTTATTCACGGGTCCAGTGACCTTCCTGCTCGCTGGGTCGGGCCATATTGCTGGCGTCGTCAACCCGCCGGCAGCGCAGAAATATCAATATTGGACCAATGAGGGAAAAGACCTGAAAAGCCTTGATGATTTCGTGGCAGGCGCCACCGAAACCAAAGGCAGCTGGTGGCCATATTGGATCAACTGGCTCGGCAAGCAATCGCCGAAAAAAGTGCCCGCTGATGGCGCGCGCGTCCCCGGCAAAGGCAAATGCCCGGCACTTGAGGCCGCGCCGGGCAGTTACGTTAAGACGCGCTAGCTGCGTCGTCTGCGCGGCCCTTAAAGCCTGTCGCAATGACGTACCATTCCGAAGAATCCTTGCGGCTCGCGGGCGGCTTGGCGTGTTTGACGGCGGTAAAATTCCGTTTGAGCGCCGCGACCAAGTCATTATCTGCGCCGCCCGCCAGCACTTTAGCCACAAAATGTCCGCCGGGGCGCAGGACTTCACACGCAAAATCCATCCCGGCTTCGACCAGCCCCATCGTCCGTAAATGGTCTGTTTGCGGATGGCCAACTGTATTGGCCGCCATGTCAGACAGCACAATATCCGCCGGGCCATCCAGCGCCTCTGTCAACCAGCCAGGGGCTTCATCGGCCATGAAATCCATCTGCGCGATGGTTACGCCTTCTAAAGGCTCTACGGGCAAAAGATCAATCCCAACAACATGCGCTTTGGGGCAAATTTTGCGCACCACTTGTGCCCAGCCGCCCGGCGCAATGCCCAAATCCACCACGCGGCGGGCGCCCTTCAAAAAGCCAAAGCGCTCGTCCAGTTCGATCAGCTTATAGGCTGCCCGGCTGCGATAGCCCTCGGCCTTGGCGCGCTTCACATAAGGGTCGTTCAACTGCCGCTCCAGCCATTTGGTAGAGCCAACTTTGCGCCCTTTGGCTGTCTTTACCCGGGTCCGCCCCGCAACGCCGCCGCGGCTCATACTCTGTCTCCTGCCGCCATTAATTGGCGCAATATGCCTTCGCGAATGCCGCGATCCGCCACGCCAACGCGTTCGGCGGGCCACACATCAAAAATGCTTTCCAAAATCGCACATCCCGCAACAACAAGGTCAGCGCGCTCGGGCCCGATACACGGCTGTTGTCCGCGTGTCTTGACGGATTGATCGGCCAGCATCGTGCAAATATCGCGCATGGCTGTCACATCAACGCGCAGTCCATCGACCAACCGCCGCTCATAATGCGTTAGCCCCAAATAGACGCTGGCGAGAGTAGTGACTGTGCCGCTGGTGCCTAAAAGCCGGCAATCCACGCCGCGCGCATCGCCTAAAATATTGGCAAAGCTGCCAATGCTTTCGCGTACTTGGGCGCGCATTTGGGCGTAGGCTGCGGTGCGCGCGCTGGCATCATTGCTATCATGCGGCACGCTTTCGCTGAGCGAAACAACACCCCAAGGCAGGCTGCGCCAATCCAAAGTGCGCGGCGCGCCGCTGCTGGTTTCAACCAGAACAAGCTCAGTAGAGCCGCCGCCAATATCAAAAATCAATGCCGGGCCATCGCCGTCTTCCAACAAGGCGTGGCACCCCAATACCGCTAAGCGGGCCTCTTCTTGGGGAGAAATAATGTCGAGCTTAATACCTGTTTCGCGATACACGCGCTCGACAAATTCTGCCCCATTGCTGGCGCGACGACAGGCTTCTGTTGCAACAGACCGGGCCATATGCACATTGCGCCGCACCAGCTTATCGGCGCAGACGGACAGGGCAGATAATGCCCGATCCATCGCGGCATCGCTAATCGCGCCCGTTGCGGCCAAGCCTTCGCCCAGCCGCACAATGCGCGAAAAGGCATCTACAACCGTAAAGCGCGCGCCTTCAGGCCGGGCAATCAGGAGGCGGCAATTATTGGTGCCCAAATCAAGCGCGGCATAGTTGCGACGGGAGGAGGGGCGTGGATGCGCGCTGGGGATGTCCGCAGGCCGATGACCATTGGCCTTGACTGGCGCCGTCTTTGGTACGGCTTTCGCCCGCCCGCGCGACCCCCGGGCTGGGCTGGATTGGGTGGCTTTGTCCACCATGTCCCGCAAACTCTTATGCTCTATCCGATCCGGGAACATACCCGGCGGTACTTGCGGACAAACCTAGGCGCAGAAGCGCGCCACCGCAATCCCCGCTGCGCGGCACGCGACAGACGTTGACAGAATCGGGCCAGCTACCTATCTGCGCCGCCTCATTGATGCCCCGTCGTCTAATGGTAAGACTACGGACTCTGACTCCGTCTATTGAGGTTCGAATCCTCACGGGGCATCCAGTTTTTCTGCTGATACGCTTCCCTAATCCAGCGCGCATTCTTTCGGCCGCCCGAGGCGTTACTCAATAATCTCGCCCATGATCTCGCCATTGGGTCAGTGCCTCGTCCCAATTGGGTGCGGTATCGGCATCCCAGCCAATTGTGCGGCCAGTTGCAATGTCACGAAAGGCGCGGATGGCGTTAAGATGTGCGCCTGATCGCATGAAGTTCAGCATATCGCGGCGGCTGTGCCAGCAGGTGAGCGTGTGTTGATAGCCCGCTATATTGCGAACCTCGACGGAGCGAATGCCCGGTGCGCGTTGGGCTTGGCGGTAGGATTGCACGGCATGCCACCAAAAGCGCGGTAAATGCCAAAAGCGTTTTACTTTCAGGCCGGTCACAGAAACATACATATCTGCTTACTCCCCAATATTGCCCGACGCGGCCCCTTGGCCCGGGCGTGCAGCGATCTGACTTATCGTTGGCGCAAGGTTTTGCGGAACCAGATCAGGATCAAGATGATTGCGGCTTCAACAATGATGGGCGGCCAGCTTTGCGGGCTTTGTCCATCAAGCCCCAGGCTGACAAAACGCCCGATAATCGCCAAGCTGGCAAAAAGGAGGGTGGTTGTCGCCCAGTGGCGGCTTTGGCGCACACCTGCCAATAACAGCGCAATCCCCATGCCGCCAAAAAGCCCTGCAATATCAGCGCGGACTGTCGCGCGACCCACCAGGCCTTGCGCCAAATCAGTGGCTGCAAGTCCAATTTTGGGCATCACGGCTTCGGGCTGCAGCCAGAGACCCAATGTGATGAGCAGCGACCCAAGCCCCATCAGGACGACCAGCGCCCGTGCCACTTTAGCCATGTCTTTTATCCCTCGATGCTTGTTGCGCCGTTTTCCGGCTGTGTGCGGATCGAAGACTGGCACAGCTGCCCAGCCTCTGTAAAGGCGAAGGCAGCAGCGGAATTTTGCGATGGCCCGTCTGGTCAGCCGCGCGCCAATCGCCTAAACTGGATGCTTATGACACGCAGGCAAACACGCAGCTCGGATTGGGGCTTCCCCCGGTGGCGCGGCTATGGCGCAGAGCGCGAGACAGTGAAGGTGCGTTTGTGTGATCGGCATGGCTGCACCTTGCCTGGGGATTGCCCTGCGCCCAAAGCGCCCAATAGCCCAGAACGCTGGTGGTTCTGCGCCGACCATGCAGGCGAATATAACCGCAATTGGGATTATTTTGCTGGGCTCACTGCGGAAGAAGCGGCTGCGCGTGCAGCGGAGGAAGAACGCGATGCCTCAGGCTTTCAACAATCCAAACATTATGGTTGGGCCGGGCCGGGCGATGGATCGCGCAGTCGCGATGAAATGCGTGCGCTGGATGCGCTGGGGCTTGATAGCGACGCTGATTTTGATGCGGTCAAGCTCGCGTGGCGCAAACTTGCAAAAGAAAACCACCCTGATGTGAAGCCCGGTGATGCTGCAGCAGCAGAACGGTTCCAAAAAATTCAGGCCGCTTATGATGTCCTTAAAGCAGCGGAGGATCGGCGCTTGGCGCTCTGACTGGCGGCTTAATCTTCCAAGCTATCGGGCACGGGCGGCTTGCCTGAAATAAGCTCTGCTTGTTTTTCACTCTCTTCAAAGCTGGCAAAACCCATCAGCTCAATCATCCCATCGCCAATCGCCTCGCGGACAATGGGCCCCGTGAGTGTCTTGCCGTCCAACGTCGCGTTAAGGGGTTTGCCCAAGCTCAATTTGCTCAGCGCAGCGAGCCGAGGCCACGCCTTTTGGGCAAGCGTCACCAGCACGGCTGGGCCGCCCCCTGCCGAGGCAACGCTTCGGGCATCGAGAATGTCGGCCTGAGCAAAGGCCTGGCCCCCAATACGAAAATCGCGGGCGGCCCATGCTGGGCTGGCAAGGCTCAAAGCGGCGCAGGCAAAGAGGATTGCAGGGCGCATCAGCTTAGGCCTGATACCGTGCTGCCGTCTCGCGGATCAGCGCGATCATATTGGGAATGCCCTGCGTGCGATTGGAAGAAAGCTGGGCTTTCAAATCAAAAGGCGTGAGTGCGCCTTCTATATCGGTGGCCAAAATCGCAGCGGGGCTTTGATCTTGCACTGTTTTTAAGACCAGCGCGATAATGCCCTTGGTAATCGCGGCATTGCTGTCCGCCAGAAAATGCAGCGTGCCATCATCGCGTGCCATAGGGTAAACCCAGACGCTGGCGGAGCAGCCACGCACCAGCGTTGCATCGGTCTTTAACGGATCGGGCATGGGTTCCAGATCGCGGCCCAGGTCAATCAGCAGCCGATAGCGATCATCCCCATCCAAAAAATCATATTCGTCAAAAATATCGGCAAGTGCGGTCATAGCGTTTCGTCTAGCGTCTCAACCAACAGCTTGTCGATCTTGCGGCCATCCATATCAACCACTTCAAAGCGATAGCCTTGTTCGGAGAAATGTTCGCCCGTGTCTGGGATGCGCTTCAAACGATCCAGCACAAAGCCTGCGACAGTTGCGTAGTCGCGATCCTCTTCCAGCGACAGGCCTAGCCGTTCGGCAAGGCCATCGGCTGTGGCCCATCCCGCGACCAGCAAGCTGCCGTCTTCACGCTCCACGATGGCAGGCTCATCTTCCGCATTCTGGTCGGATGCGAAATCGCCCGCAATGGCAGACAGAAGATCCGCCGGGGTCACGATCCCTTCAAAATGCCCGTATTCATCATGCACCAGCGCAATTGGCACATCGGCATGGCGCAGCGCTTCAAGCGCGTCCATTGCATCGACTTGATCCGGCACAATTGGCGCGCGCTTCATCAGGCTGCGCAGGTCCAGCTTGCGGCCCATTAATTCGGCCGCCAGCAAATCACGTGCGCCGACAACCCCGACAATTTCGTCAACCGATCCACGCGCAACAAGCAAGCGGCTGTGCGGCGACGCCAAAATGGCTTGGTGGATCGTCTTGGCGTCCGCCTTTTCATCGATCCAGTCAATTTCGGTGCGCGGTGTCATCACTTCACGCACGGGACGGTCGGCCAGCCGCACCACCCCGGATATGATGGCGCGCTCGCTTTCCTCAATCACGCCTGATTTCGAGGCTTCAGCAACAATCAGATGCAGCTCTTCTGCAGTGACGTGTGATTCGGATTCGCGATTAAGGCCAATCATGCGGAAGATGAGCGCACTGGTCCTGTCCAGCAGCCAAACCAGCGGTGCCGTCACGCGCGCCAGCGCAATCATGGGTAGCGCCATCGCAACGGCAATCGGCTCGGGAGATCGCAGCGCGAATTGCTTGGGCACCAATTCGCCAATAATCAGCGAGGCAAAGGTCGTCAGCCCGACCACAAGCGCGAACGACATATCATCGGCCCATTGGGCTGGCACACCAGCAAGCAGAAGTCGCTCGGCCACGGGGCCGCCAAGGCTTGCGCCGGAATAGGCCCCGGCCACGACACCAATCAGCGTGATGCCAATTTGGACCGTTGAAAGGAAACGCCCCGGGTTGGATGCCAGATCAATCGCGGCCTTTGCGCCCCGAAGTTGCGAGGCCCGCGTGATGGCGTCCAGGCGTGCGCGCCGTGCGGACACAATCGCCAATTCAGACATCGCAAAAATGCCATTGAGCGCGATCAGCCCAAGGATGATCGCGACATCTCCCCATGGAAAGGGAGTCAGATGAGGGGGCAGCGGTGCAGCCATGGAATATATGCTTATGGCAGAAAGAGGCACTTTAGCTCAAGCGCTGGGCATTCAGCTCCGTTTTGCGGCGAAAAACCGACGCAATTGATCTGCCGCCAGAGATTCTCCCAGCCCGGAATATACTTCGGGGCGATGATGGCAGGTGGGTTGTGCAAAAATCCGCGGGCCATGATCGACACCGCCGCCCTTCGGGTCTGGTGCCGCATAATAGACGCGCGCGAGTCGCGCCTGGGCAATCGCGCCTGCGCACATTGCGCAGGGTTCAAGCGTCACCCACAGCTCACAGTCTTCGAGTCGCAATTGGCCCAACGCCTCAGCCGCTGCGCGAATGGCAAGAATTTCGGCATGCGCTGTTGGATCATTTAGCTGTCGCATGGCGTTGCTGGCGGCCGCGATTTCTACACCATCGCGCAGGATAACGGCGCCCACCGGTACTTCTCCGGCATCGGCGGCGGCTTGCGCTAATTGCAGCGCGCGGTGCATAGCTGGGGGCAAGGGAATCGCCATAACCCGCTTTTGCCCCAGCCTTCGGGTTGACGAAAGGGGCTTCGACGGCTAGTGGCGCAGCCTTTCCGAATTAGATGATTCATAATCAGGACGAACAGACATGTCGCGCATTTGCGAACTGACCGGCAAGGGCCGCCAAGTGGGTCACAATGTGAGCCACGCGAACAACAAGACGAAGCGGACCTTCCTGCCGAATCTGCAGAACGTAACTTTGATCTCCGAAACGCTTGAAAAGAGCGTTCGCCTGCGCGTTTCGACGCACGGCCTGCGTTCGGTTGAGCATGTCGGCGGCCTCGACAATTGGCTGCTGAAGACCTCGGACGACAAGCTGAGCCTGAAGGCCCGTCGCCTGAAGCGCGAAGTGTCGAAGAAGTCGGCTGCAGCAGCCGCCTAATCTTCCAGCGCAAATTTCAGCAGGTACGACTGCTGAAATGGCCAGAAATTATCATCAGAGGCGAGCCAGATAATGGTTCGCCTCTTTTCTTGTGTCACCGCCAGCGCTTCAAAGTCGTCGGTGATCATCGGTGGTTCCAGCCGCGCGATCTCTTGGCCTGACAGCATGGCCCCCGCGCGCAACTGATGTAGCTGTATCACCACCAGCCGCGTCCGCCAGTGCAGCGGGAGACGAAACCCCCGCAGCAGCAGCAAGATGCGCCCATCAGGCAATTGCGCAGCATCTACAGGGCGAAAGCCGGTGGGCGGGCGGAAGGAGAGGTGCAGCAGCTGGGCCGCGGCGTCCAGCGGATCCCGATCATAAAGCAGCACGGGGGAAGGTGCGCCGGGCCGACCCGGATTGCTTTCAGCGAAAATCAAAAAACGTCCATCAGTGAGCCGTAACAGCGCCTCTGCCCCTAGGGGCGATAACCAATCAGCCATAGCGCGCGGTGCAATATGCGTAA
>JAGWVG010000070.1 GCA_018970965.1 Alphaproteobacteria bacterium
TCGGAAACCGGCCACGGCACCAACGTGATCCAGGGTCTGGCGATCAGCCTTGAATCGACCGCGCTGCCGACCATCGTGATCTGCGCCGGCATCATCATTGCCTACCAGCTGGCTGGCCTGATCGGGATCGCCTATGCGGCGACTGCGATGCTGGCTCTGGCCGGGATGGTCGTGGCGCTCGACGCTTACGGTCCGGTTACAGACAATGCCGGTGGCATTGCCGAAATGGCCGGTCTGGATGACTCGGTGCGTGAAAAAACCGATGCTCTGGACGCTGTGGGCAACACCACCAAGGCCGTGACCAAGGGCTATGCCATTGGCTCAGCAGGTCTGGCCGCACTGGTGCTGTTCGCCGCCTATACGACGGACCTGCGCACCTTCTTCCCGGATCTCACGGTCAATTTCAGCCTTGAGAACCCCTATGTCATTGTTGGCCTGCTCTTGGGGGCTCTGCTTCCCTATTTGTTCGGCGCAATGGGCATGACGGCCGTGGGCCGTGCTGCGGGCGATGTGGTGAAGGATGTGCGCGATCAGTTCGCCAATGATAAGGGCATTATGAAGGGCACAAGCCGCCCCAATTATGCTCGCACGGTGGACCTCGTCACCAAGGCAGCGATCAAGGAAATGGTCATCCCATCCTTGCTGCCGGTGCTTGCCCCAATTGCGGTGTACTTCATTATCTCGGCCGTTGCTGGGCAAGATAATGGCTTTGCCGCGCTTGGCGCTCTGCTCCTTGGCGTGATCGTCGGCGGCCTTTTCGTCGCCTTGTCGATGACGTCGGGCGGCGGCGCTTGGGACAATGCCAAGAAGTATATCGAAGATGGCAATCACGGCGGCAAGGGCAGCGAAGCACATAAGGCTGCTGTGACGGGCGATACTGTGGGTGACCCCTATAAGGACACCGCAGGCCCCGCCGTGAACCCGATGATCAAGATCACCAACATTGTGGCGCTGCTGCTGCTTGCAGCTTTGTATCACGCCGCGATGTAAGATCGCTGATCTTACCGTAAATGACTGCCCCGTCCGGCCACGCGCCGGGCGGGGTTTTCTTTTGGGGGATGGGCGCTGCCACAAGAACCTTCCCTTTTCGTCAATTGCAGTTTAAGGACGCGCCAACCTCATTTTTGTTGGACCAAGGATTTGCATGGCTAAGGAAGAACTTCTCGAGATGCGCGGCACGGTGGTGGAACTGCTGCCCAATGCGATGTTCCGCGTAAAGCTTGAGAATGATCACGAAATCCTGGGCCATACTGCCGGCAAAATGCGCAAGAACCGCATCCGCGTGTTGGTGGGGGATGATGTTCTCGTCGAACTCACCCCTTATGATCTGACCAAAGGCCGGATCACCTATCGCTTTAAGTGACGCGGCCGGGCAGCGCCCCGTGACAGTCACGCCCCCTCGTTTCATTTTGGCCTCTGCCTCGCCCCGGCGGCTGGATCTGCTTGCCCGGCTGGGCGTGGTGCCCGATGCTGTCGACCCCGCGGATTGTGATGAAACGCCCCGCCCACAAGAAGCGCCGATGGCCTATGCCCGGCGGATTGCGTCAGAAAAAGCAGCTTTGGTGGCTGCGCGGCACCCCGGCGCGGTGGTCCTTGCGGCAGATACTGTTGTGGCCGCTGGCCGGCGGATTTTGGGCAAGGCCGAGACGCAAGACGAGGTTGCTGCCTGCCTCACTTTACTTTCCGGCCGCCGTCATCGTGTGCATTCTGCGGTCACGGTTGTCGATGCCACGGGCCAAGTGCGCCAGCGCCTCTCAACAACCACGCTGGCCTTCACGCGGCTGAGTGCGGCAGACATCGCGGCCTATGCCGCCTCTGGCGAAGGCGTGGGCAAAGCAGGCGGCTATGCCGTGCAAGGCGTGGCCGAGGCCTTTGTCCGCACCTTGATGGGATCACATTCAGGCGTGATGGGTCTGCCTTTGTTTGAAACGCGCGCTTTGTTGCGTGCGGCGGGCATTTTGGGCCAGTGACACGCCAGCTCGTCTGGGATGCAGCCCCTGGCGAAACGCGCTGCCTGTTGCTGGAAAATGGCACGCCGGTTGAACTTCATCTGCGGCGCAGCGTCGCCTTTCCCCCGCGGGCGCCCGCCGGAAGCCATCACAGCGCACGGCTCATCTCGCGGCTGGGCAATGGCCGGGGGCTGATCACATTGGCGAACGGGGAAGAGGCTTTGTTGCACCCAGTGCCGGCAATCCCTGAAGGCGCAGCGCTCAACGTGGCCCTCACACGCGAAAGCCTGCCCGAGCCTGGCCAATGGAAACGTGCGCTGGCACGGCCTATAGAGGCTGGGGAGCCGGTGTCAGAAATCGACATCGCCCCCCACCTCACCACAGTCTCAGAAATCATTTGTGCAGCGCCGCTGACACTTCCCCCCGCGCTCAGCCACATCCCCCAGAAGATTGATGCTGCAGCCGTTGCGGAGGCTGATATTGACCTGCTGATGGAAGCAGCACGCACGGGATTAATTGCATTTCCCGGCGGCACGCTCTCGATTGAGCGGACGCGGGCCATGACCATCATTGATGTCGATGGCAGCCTTGCCCCCTTGGCGCTCAACCTTGCCGCTGCGGCAGCCATTGGCCGGGCACTGCGGCTGTTTCAGATAACAGGGCCCATTGGCATTGATTTTGTGAGCCTTGCCAACAAGGCGGATCGACACGCTGTGGATGCCGCTTTGGCCGAGGCGCTGGCCCCTTTGGGCCCGTTAGAACGGACGGCCATCAACGGCTTTGGCTTTGCGCAGATTATCCGCCCGCGCACAGGCGCTTCGGTGCTGGAGCAGCTGTGCGGCACAACACCCGGGCGTCTTTCAATAGAAAGCCAGGCGCTCGCACTGCTGCGGGCCGCAGTACAGGCAACAGGCATCGGCCCGCGCACGGTGACCGCGCGCCCCGCCGTCATCGATGTGCTGCGCACTTGGGAAGATTTACGCGCGGACGTGCAGCGTCAGACTGGCGCGCCTTTAAATCTGGTGGCCGATGCAGGCGTTCAAGGCTATGGGCATGTCCATGTCTCTCCAGCCTGATGTGAAGCCCGCACTCTGCCCCTTATGCCGCAAACCCGCGGCTGCCGCGCATCTGCCCTTTTGCTCACGCGGCTGCAAAGACCGCGATCTGTTGAACTGGTTGGGCGAATCCTATCGCGTCCCCGCGCGCATTGATGATGATGAACAGGATTCAGGGCTGGACAGCACCGCCCAAGGATGATTATAGGCGCGCCTTCCAACACGCAGGTGCGCCCTGCGATATGCCCAGGTAGCTCAGTTGGTAGAGCAGCGGATTGAAAATCCGCGTGTCGGCGGTTCGATTCCGTCCCTGGGCACCATTCTCCCATGAAAATCAGTCGCTTGGCCAGAAACTTGCTTGGCTGATTTGTCGTGATAAACTTAGACAGTGTTGGTCAAAATCCTAGCCTAGTCATGTCATCTCTCTGCATCTCGGAACAAAATGACGGACGTGGTTCATCTTCGTCGCGGATTGAGCATCTATCCAACACGGAATTCCCCGTTTTGGCATGTCCGAATCTACGACAACCTTCGCAAATGCTCCATCGTCGGGTCTTTAAAAAGAAGGGCAGGCTGACCGACGAATTGGGTCGCAGAGGAACTCTTTGACGCGCTTTGCAGCACAGAGACATACGGCGGCATGTGCATTTTACGGATCTCGCAAATAAGGCCTTTAATGCAGTGGGGGGATAAGAATGGATGAAGATAGCATTCAATATAAGGCGTTGATGGCAGTCCTATTCTCCATTCTCTACGCGGCCACCTACCGCCTCTTTCAGGGCATGGGGATTTATCACGAGCTGATCTCATTCAATCCTTGGCTCTTCTATCCCCCAGCATTTCTGCGCCTCGCTGCATTTCTTCTGATCGGTTATTGGAGCATACCCGCGCTATTCATCGCCGGCTTTTGCTGCATCGACTTTGGGATGAATCTTACCGGAATTGCTATCGTCTCGGCTTTTTGTGCCGTGGGGGGACCCTTAGCGGTTGATATGACGGCAAGAGCAATTTCTTTGCGGACAAGCCTTATCAATCTGACACCCCTGCGATTGCTTATTCTCTCATTGGCATGTGCTGTGGGCAATGCCATTTTCATGAAGATGGGGCTTTCGATTGTGAATTACGAAACCTCAAAGATGCCCGACTATCTCTCAATCGTTATCGGCGACACGATTGGAACTTGGGTGATGATCTATCTCATAAAGACCGCGCTTACTTTGTATGGCCGATCTCTAAAAAACTGATCTTCTCAGATTTTGGTTGCAGATCATCCTAGGCGCCGGCGCAATCGGCCTGCCGCTTGGGCGCAAAGGCGCGGACTGGCTTGCGCTTTTTAACACTGCGTGCTGCAATTAATTGTTTAGCGTGCCCGGTTACTTAGGCCATCAAAGGCAGGGTCGAGATGCTCGCTCGACTTCGCATCCACGATCGACAAAACCTTCTCACATGCGGGCGACGAGTCATTGACGCAGAAATGGACGACATCATCAAGCTTGTCATAAACTGACATGTCGTTGACGCGCGCGCTGATCCACGCACAGTTCGCAAAAAAGAACAGCACCAAAAGCGGGGCGGTTATAGCGCGGTCTTGCAGCAGGGTTTCCGAATGAAAGAGGAAAATCCATGCCGCGCTGCACCAAATCAGGACCAATTGTGCCTGCCTTGGGCCGAAGAAAACGCCAATCAAAATGACCAAGACGGACATGATAGCAAACGAAAATAGTTTGCTCATAATAAAGTTTTCCACGCGCAGCGCCTCCCAAGCCCGGGTTTAAAAACTCGTTTGATCCAAAGACAGGCATTTCACATCCATTGTGGAGAAGCGGGCGTGTTGTTGGTTCGCAGGGATGAATGCACGACAGGCCATGTGCGTCGCTGACCATTTTGTGCCGAACCTGCATTGGTATTCACAGCAATTGAGTTGAGAGCAGAGGGGCTTAGTTTGGCCGGGCCGCCATTTGGGTGGCTTTAGGAACATCCTGCCATGAAGACCGTCGCCGATTTGCGGGCGCGCCTGCAAGAGCTGCACCAACGCACCAGCGAAACACCCTTGTTCAACCCCGTGTTTCAATTGGGGCATGATGTCTCGCGTGCGCTGGAAAGCGGGGCGATGGATTTAGACCGCGTTGAACACCTTGTCGCACATCTTTCATGCGAGGCGTTGCAAAGCAGGGCGCGGCGCATTCACCGGCTGTTGGCGCCAGTCGACCCGGCGGACAATCTTCAGCACTGGCGCGCGCTTGCGACCGCGCAGGGCGATGGCTTTCACGACTTTGCCGCCCGCTTTTCGCGTCCCTTTTTGCACAGCGTGTTTACTGCGCATCCCACCTTCTTGCTGAACGCTGCGGAAAGCGATGCCGTGGCGCAGGCGGCCAGTGCGGCTGACGGCGCGACGGATGCGCTGTGTGCGGCAAGCCCCAAACGCGACATATTGACGCTCGACTTTGAACATGCCGAGGCAATGGCGGCTTTGGCCCGCGCACAAAAGGCGCGCGACGCCATATCGGCAGGCTTGCTGGACCATGCAGTGGCGCATTGGCCGGATCGCTGGACGCAGTGGCTGCCCCAGCCTTATCGCTTTGCGACATGGGTGGGCTATGACATGGATGGCCGCACCGATATTAGCTGGGCGACCAGCCTGCGCTATCGCCTCACCGAGAAAGCCCAACGGCTCACCTCCTACGCTGCAGATTTGGCAGAAATTGACGGCGCACACCCGCTGCTCAGCACCTTGCACGCGGCCGCCCAATATAGCGCTGCGATGGCCGCACTATTTGCAACGGATTTGAGCGATCCTGATGCCTTGGCCGCGGCCGCCAACCAATTTGCCGCCGATGACCCGGCCAAACTCTTGTCGTTAAAGCCGTTGATTGCGGACCTGCAAGCAGAGGCGCGGTCATGCACCGATGTTGCACGAGCACAAGGCCTGCTGGTGCTGGCGGCAGCCATGCACAGCGATGGGCTGGGCATGGGCTGGGTGCATTTTCGCGTCAATGCATCGCAATTGAACAATGCCATTCGCCGTCGGATTGACCCCGATGCCACGCTGGACTTGGCAAGCCGAACTGCGCTGAGCCGCGTCCGCGAATTGCTCGCTACGGTGCAGCCCTTGCGGTCTAATCTTGCCGCGCTGGCCATTGAAAGCACAACGGCGCTCAGGCAATTTTTGGTGATGGCGCAGATCCTCCATCATGTGGATCAAGATGCGCCGATCCGCATGTTGATTGCAGAGTGCGAACAGCCACAGACCGTTCTCGTCGCGCTCTATTTCGCCAAGCTTTTTGGAATTGACGATAAAGTCGATGTGTCGCCGCTGTTTGAAACAGAAAGCGCGATGGAACATGGCGCGCGCTTCCTTGACGCGCTGTTAGGCGAGCCCGCTTATCGTGCGTATGCGCGCGTCCGCGGGCGTGTTTCCATTCAGACGGGCTTTTCAGATGCGGGGCGCTTTGTGGGCCAAGTGCCCGCCGCCCTCGCCATTGAGCGGCTGCACGGTCGCCTGGCGCGGATCATGGCACGGCACCATCTGACTGATGTCGCCGCACTGATTTTCAATACGCATGGCGAATCGATGGGCCGCGGCGCGCATCCCAACTCCATGCTGGATCGGCTGCGCTATCCCATGAGCAATTGGGCCCGCGCGCAATTTGCTCAACATGGCATCCCGCTTGAGCTGGAGGTTAGTTTTCAAGGCGGCGACGGCTATTTGCTGTTCCGAACGGATGCGCTGGCGCTGGCCACGCTGACGCGCATTGCCGAAGCCGAGAGCGTCCCCTTGAGTGAGGGGCATGATCCCTTTTACACGCGCACCGATATTAGCTTGGATTTTTACCGAGGCATTCGCCGTGTGCAGCGCGAGCATCTGGAGTCAAAAACCTATCCACGCGCTGTCACAGCTTTTGGTTTGGGGCTTTTGAATGAAACCGGGTCGCGCAAATCGCGACGCCAATCAGACTTAGCGGCAGATCGCGATATGAGCCTGCGGCAAATTCGCGCTATTCCGCACAATGCGATTTTGCAGCAATTGGGGTATCCCGTGAATATCTTGGCGGGGGCTGGACTGGCTTCTGGCGAAGACCTGGAAGCTGTGGCTGATATTTTGGCGCAATCTGAACGCGGGCAAGCCTTGGTCCGCCTGCTGCGCGCAGCAGACCGCCTCGCCAGCATTAAATCCGTTGCCGCTTATGGGGAATTGTTCAACAGCGCCTATTGGGCAAGCCGCCCCTATCGCGGCACCGAAGAGCATCTGTCGGCTGCGTGTTTGGCGCTGGCTGAGCATTTGACCAAAGACGATCGCGCTGGCGTGTTCCGTCGCCTTGCCTCGCGCTTGCGGGTCGATGGATTAAAGCTGCACCGCCTGCTCGATCAAATCCCACATGACGCGCGCAGTGAAGATCGCGAAGATGTGCGCCGATCGCTGGGCGCACTTCATGCGCTGCGCATTGCGTTGTTGCAGCATATGTTTTTGAAAGCGGTGCAGATTCCAGCTTTCTCGCGCTCCAACGACATCAGCCGCGATGATGTTTTGGAAATGATATTCACTTTGCGCATTGACGATGCCTTGGCCCAATTGCGCCGGGCCTTTCCGGTCTCGCTTCCAAGCATTAGGGATTTTGCTGTGGCCGAACCAACGGATTACCCAGATAGCGAGGCACAGGCCTATTCGGGCATTCAATCGACCTATATCGTGCCCATTGAGCAGGCTTATGGGCTCATCCTGCGGATCAGCACGGCGATTGCCAACCACTTCGGCGCGCATGGCTGATCTGCAGCGCGGCTGAGGATTGGCCTTTTGGCGGATTTTCTCCTATAGGCGCGACCATGCAGATTCCTGGCCATATTGATCCCGTCCCCGTATCCCGCGCGCCCGTGCTGCGCGAGGATGGCCGCATTGACCTTGTTGGCCTGCCACGCGACCAAATTCGACAGGAACTGGAGACAGCGGGTCTTGATGCCCGTCAGGCTAAGTTGCGCGCCAAGCAAATCTGGCATTGGATTTACAATCGCGGGGCTACGCGCTTTGCGGACATGACGGATATTGCCAAAGCCCAACATCCTTGGCTGGAAGAGCGCTTTGTGGTTGGCCGGCCTGAAGTTGTGGAAGCACAGGTTTCCACCGATGGCAC
>JAGWVG010000071.1 GCA_018970965.1 Alphaproteobacteria bacterium
GAAACGCAGATCAACACATCCCACCCTTATGATGGTCCGCGCAGCCCCGGCACTGTGGGTGTGCCTCTGCCCGGTGTCGAGGTGCGGATCACGGCTCCAGAAACCGATCAGCCCGTGCCACAAGGTGAAACGGGGATGATTGAAGTGCGCGGGGAAAACCTGTTCACCGGCTATTGGCGCAATGCTGAAAAAACAGCGGCAGATTTGCGCGCGGATGGCTGGTTCATCACGGGGGATCTGGGCCACTTCAATACCGATGGCCAATTGGTGATTGTGGGCCGCGGCAAAGACCTAATCATTTCCGGCGGGCTCAACATCTATCCCAAAGAAATTGAGAGCGAAATTAACGCGCTGCCCGGCGTGACGGAATCCGCCGTCATTGGTGTCCCCCATCCCGATTTTGGGGAAGCCGTGGTCGCCCTGGTGGTCGGCAGCGGCGTGACCGAGGCTGATATTCAATCCGGCCTGGCGGACAGACTGGCACGGTTTAAACAGCCCAAGGCCATATTCATTGTGCAGGACTTGCCCCGCAACACGATGGGCAAAGTGCAAAAGGCGCTGCTGCGCGATACACACGCGCAGCTTTTCACCTAATTGCGCTTATCCTGCCAAACTTTTTGACGCCTGCTCAAAAACATCTTTGCTCAGGTTGGGCGCTGCCAAAATCCGTTCCAACTCAGCCCGCATCAACGCTTGCCGATTGGCATCAACGCGCTTCCAACGGCCTAAAGGTGGCAACAGCTTGGCTGCAGTCTGCGGATTGATCGGATCGAGTGCCAAAAGTACCTCTGCCAAGAAGCGGTAGCCCGCGCCATCCTTCGCGTGGAAATGCCGCTGGTTCATCGAAAACGACCCAGCCAGCGCGCGAACACGGTTCGGGTTCGCCAATGTGAAATCCGGGTGATCTTTCAACGCGCGCACTGCAGCCAGTGTGTCGTCGCGCGCCGACATGGCCTGCACCGAAAACCATTTATCAATTACCAGAGCATTGTCTTGGTAGCGGGCGTAAAATTCAGCCAGGGCATCCATGCGCTGCGGCGCGTTACCATTGGCAAGCGTCATCATCGCGGCAAGCCGGTCAGTCATATTATCGGCAGCGTGGAACTGAGCAAAGCTCATATCCCCCGCACCATCGGCACGCCCGGCGGCGATGTAATTCAGCGCGACATTGCGCAGGCGCCGCGCGCCTTTGGCCTCGGGTGTGAGGGCAAAGCCTTGCGCCGCGTGCGCCGCATAAGCCGCCTGCCAATGATCGGCCAAGGCGACACCCAAATCACGCCGCAACGCTTCGCGCGCCTGATGGATGGCATCCGGGTCGACCATTGCCATTTGGTCACCAATAAAGGCTTCGGACGGCAGCAGCACCGCCTCCCCCACAAAGGCGGCATCGAGCGCATTGTTGGTCAGCGTCGTGCGCACTGCATCAATCACGGGGCTATGATCCGCGTGCCCAGTCTCCACCGCGCTGATCAGCGTATTGAGCATCAGTTGCTGCATGGCCTCGTAGCGACCAAAGGGATCATCATCATGCGCGGACAAAAAGGCGAGATCGTCAGCCGTGCGATCCGCCTCAACAATGACAGGCGCTGAGAAGCCGCGATTGATCGAAAGCACCGAGCGGCTATGGCCCGCCTCTAAAGGCACGCGCATCTCGGGCTGGTCGAGCAGCACCAATTGCTCACCTGCATGTGTGCCCGTTGATCGATCAAAGGCCGCGATCCGCAAAGGCAAAACCAGCGCGGGCTTATCCTTTTGCCCCGGCGTGTCAGGTGTCGACTGCGTCAGCACCAACGCATCGCCCTCCAACCGGGCCGTCACGCGGGGTGTGCCTGCGGTTGAATACCAAAGGCGGAATTGGCCAAGGTCGCGCCCGCTGGCCTCTTCCATCGCGCGGACAAAATCTTCGCAGGTTGCCGCCGTGCCATCATGCCGCGCAAAATAAAGATCACAGCCTTTGCGGAAGTCCACGGGCCCCAAAATCGTATGGAGCATACGGATGATTTCGGCGCCCTTATTGTAGATGGTGGCCGTGTAGAAATTGGAGATTTCGATATAGCTGTCTGGGCGGATCGGGTGTGCCAATGGCCCCGCATCTTCCGGGAATTGTGCCGCGCGCAGCACGCGCACATCCTCAATCCGTTTGACGGCGGCCGAGCCTTGATCCGCTGAGAAGCATTGGTCGCGGAAAACCGTGAAGCCTTCCTTAAGGCTCAACTGAAACCAATCACGACAGGTCACGCGGTTGCCCGACCAATTGTGGAAATATTCGTGCGCGACCACGCCCGCAATCGCATCATAATCGGCATCAGTCGCGGTGTCCGGATCAGCCAAGATGTAGCGCGAGTTGAAGATATTCAGGCTTTTGTTCTCCATCGCGCCAAAGTTGAAATCGGCAACTGCGACAATGTTGAACTGGCCCAAATCATATTCGCGGCCATAGACCTCTTCATCCCACCGCATGCTGGCCTTTAGCGCGTCCATGGCATGCTGCGTTTTGGGCAGATCAGCCTCAGCCACCCAAATGGCGAGATCAACTGTCTTGCCCGTCATCGTTGTAAACTGATCGCGATTGGCGGAAAGCTGGCCCGCCACCAGCGCAAACAAATAGCTGGGCTTGGGGAAGGGGTCGGTCCATTCGGCCCAATGCCGGCCATCAGGAAGCGTGCCCGCAGCGGTGCAATCGCCATTGCCCAACAGCATGGGGAAACGTGCCTTATCCGCCGTCATTTTAACGACATATCGGCTCAGCACATCGGGCCGATCGGGGAAGAATGTGATCCGACGAAATCCTTCCGCCTCGCACTGGGTGCACAGCAACCCGCCAGAGGCATAAAGGCCCATTAATTGCGTATTGGCCTCGGGTACAATCTCGACTTCGGTTTCCACAATCGCCTGCGCGCCCGTCAGCGCGATGACGAGAGCGCCGTCCTCCACTCTCCAGCTGGAACACACCTGCCCATCGACACGCACCAAAAGCGGCGTCAGCCCATCGCCATCCAGCCGCAATGGCCGATCATGCACACCATTGCGCGTGACTGACAGCGTGGCACGCACCCGCGTCTTTGCTGGATCCAAATCAAAATCGAGCGCGATATTGGGCACCAGCCAATCAGGCGGCGTATAATCTTCCCGGCGGATAAGGGCAGGCGTGGCGGCAGCGTGTTGGGCGTCTAACATAGGGCTGATGTAGGGCTGGATGTGGAGCGGGGAAAGACCCGTCACACAAAACTATAGGGATCAATATCCACGCTCACGCGCACGCTGCGCGGCCAATCAAGCGCGCCCAGCCAATCGCGCAGCACATTCTGGACATCAAGCGTGCGCCGCGCATGAACCAAGAGCCGCTGGCGATGCCTGCCGCGCAGCATGGCCAGTGGCGCAGGGGCCGGGCCATAGACGTCCATGCCCTCCACCTCAGGCGCGGCTTGGCCAATCATCCGCGCAACCTCTTCGGCCTGTTTCAGATTTTCGGACGAAATGACGATGCCCGCAAAGCGGCCAAAGGGCGGCGCGTTGGCCATACGCCGCGCCTCAGTTTCTGCACTGTAAAAACTTTCCGCATCGCCCGAAACCAATGCCCGCATCACAGGCGCATCCGGCTCATGCGTTTGCAGATAGACATGGCCGGGCTTGACCCCGCGACCCGCCCGGCCTGCAACTTGCATGATCTGTTGAAAGCTGCGTTCCGCCGCGCGCAAATCGCCACCCTGCAAGCCCAAATCCGCATCGACCACGCCCACCAGCGTCAAATTGGGAAAGTGATAGCCTTTGGTGACAAGCTGTGTGCCAATCACAATATCAATATCGCCAGCCTCCATCCGGCCTACAAATTCCGCCGCCTTCGCTGGCGACCAGAGCGTATCTGAGGTGACAATGGCGCGCCGGGCTTCAGGAAAGAGAATGCCCACTTCATCTGAAATGCGTTCTACCCCCGGCCCACAGGCGACCAGCGCGTCTTCCTCACAACACTCCGGACACGCCCGCGGCGGCGGCTCTACATGGCCGCAATGATGACATTGGAGGCGATTGGTCAGGCGGTGTTCCACCATCCATGCCGTGCAATGGGGGCATTGGAAACGATGCCCGCAATGGCGGCATAATGTCAGCGGCGCAAAACCACGGCGGTTGAGGAAAAGCAGGGCTTGTTCGCCGCGCGCCAAAGTCTGCGTCATGGCAGCAACAAGCGGCGGGGCCAACCAGCGCCCCCGATCGGGCGGGGTTTGCACCAGATTGATCGCCGTTACATCGGGCATTTGCGCCGCCCCATAACGGCCCGGCAATTTGATTTCCCGATAGCGGCCTTGGGCAACTTGTTGGCGTGTTTCAATCGCAGGCGTCGCGGTGGCGAGAACGACGGGAATTTTTTCAAAATGCCCACGCATCACAGCCGCATCACGCGCATGATATTGCACGCCATCTTCTTGCTTGAAGCTGGTTTCATGCGCTTCGTCGACCACAATTAGCCCGAGATTATGATAGGGCAAATAAAGCGCTGAGCGCGCACCAACGGTGACCAGCGCCTCCCCCGTTGCAATGGCACGATAGGCCCGGCGGCGTTGCGATTGGCGCAAGTCTGAATGCCAGGCGACAGGCGCATGGCCAAAACGATCCATGAAGCGCCGCAGAAAAGGCTCAGTCAGTGCAATTTCTGGCAAGAGGACAAGCGTCTGCCGGCCCTGTCGCAGCGCCTCTGCCACAGCTTCAAAATAGACTTCGGTCTTGCCAGAGCCTGTGACGCCATCGAGCAGCACGGGTGCAAAATCTTGCGCGCGCACCATCTCAACCAATTGGTCCGCCGCAGCCCGTTGGACATCGGACAAAATGGGCAGGGCAAAACCGGGGTCTGGCGCGACAAATGGCGTATCAAGCGCAACTTCAATGCCCTCAATCACGCCCGCCTTCACAAGGCCACGGATCACGCCCTCAGAGACATCTGCAATTTCAGCGAGTTCGCGAATCAAGCCTTGGCGTTCGCCAATGCGTTCAATCGCTTGCGCACGTTGCGGCGTCAGCTTGTCGAGGCTTTTGCCCGACAGGCGATATTCCATCACTGTCCGCCCGCCTTCCAGTGCTGCAGCCGACGACAAGGCCATGCGCAGCACCGCTTGCGGGGGGCTGAGATAATAATCTGCCGTCCACTCAATTAAACGGCGCAGCGGCGCACCCAAAGGCGGCAGATCATAGACGTCCAGCACATTGCGCAGCCGGTTATCGCCCACGGTTTCGGTAGGCAGCGCCTCTTCTTCCCAAGCAACGCCCACCATCTCGCGCGGGCCCAAGGGCACGCGGACCAGACTGCCCGGTTCCACCGCCATGCCGTGCGGCACACGATAGTCAAGCGGACCCAAAGCGGGGTTGGTATGCAGGATGCGAACACGCGCCATAGCCCCCCGATAGAGGCTCAATCGCTTTGGGTGAAGCGGCGAATGCCCGCCCGCTGGCTTGCAGCAAGCAAGGCCCCCTGCTAGGCGCCGAGGCAGATCGTGCATCGACACACCCCCAATTGCCAGAAGCTCTAAGGAAACCCATGTCCGTTGACTCTGCAACTGTCCGCAAAATTGCCTCTTTGGCGCGCATCGCTGTGAGCGACGCCCAAGTGGAGGCGATGGTGCCGGAACTGAACAATATTCTCGGCTGGATTGAACAGCTGGGTGAGGTGGATACCTCCGCCGTTGCCCCAATGACGGCTGTCATCCCCAATACGCTGCGCCTGCGCGACGATGCTGTCACAGATGGCGACGTGCGCGATGCCGTGCTGAAAAATGCTCCTCAGGCTGAACATGGCTTTTTCGCCGTGCCGAAGGTGATTGAATAATGACAAAGCTGACTGATCTGGGCGTTGCGGCGCTGCGCGATGGCTTTCGGGCGGGCGATTTCTCTGCCCGCGAAGTTGCAGTTGCGTTTAACGACGCTGTGGCCGCCGCAAAGCCGCTCAACGCGTTCATCGTAGAAACGCCCGACCATGCCCTGGCTGCCGCCGATGCCGCAGATGCGGACCGCGCCTCTGGCAATCTTAAGCCGCTTTCCGGCGTGCCGATTGGCATGAAAGATTTGTTCGCCACCAAGGGCGTGCAGACAACGGCGGCAAGCCATATGCTTGAAGGCTTTAAGCCGGAATATGAATCGACTGTGTCGGGCAATTTGTGGCGCGCGGGCGCGGGCATGCTGGGCAAGCTCAACCTCGATCAATTCGCCATGGGCTCGTCCAACGAGACAAGCTATTTCGGCAATGTGATTTCGCCTTGGCGCCGCAATAATGGCGACACCGCAGCGCTTGCGCCGGGTGGGTCTTCAGGCGGTTCATCATCCGCAATTGCCGCGCGCATTGTGCCGGGGGCAACGGGAACGGACACGGGCGGTTCAATCCGCCAGCCTGCCGCCTTTACAGGCATTTCGGGCATTAAGCCAACCTATGGCCGCTGCTCACGCTGGGGCGTGGTGGCGTTTGCGTCGTCGCTTGATCAGGCAGGCCCGATGGCGCGCGATGTGCGAGACTGCGCAATCTTGCTCGAAAATATGGCAGGCTTTGATGCGAAAGATTCCACTTCGCTGGATCTGCCCGTGCCCAATTGGGAAGCGGCTTTGTCGTCTGATCTCAAGGGCAAGCGTATTGGCATTCCCAAAGAATATCGCGTCGATGGGATGCCTGCCGAAATTGAAGCTTTGTGGGAACAGGGCATTGCGTGGCTGAAAGATGCCGGAGCCGAGATTGTCTCAGTCTCTCTGCCGCACACCAAATATGCGCTGCCAGCTTATTACATCATTGCCCCGGCAGAAGCCTCCTCCAACCTCGCGCGCTATGATGGCGTGCGCTATGGCCTGCGCGAACTGCCCGATGGTGCAAACCTGCAAGACATGTATGCCGCCACGCGCGCTGCAGGCTTTGGCGATGAAGTAAAGCGCCGGATTATGATTGGCACCTATGTGCTGTCAGCAGGCTTTTACGATGCCTATTACACGCAAGCTCAAAAGGTCCGCACGCTCATTGCGCAGGATTTTGATAAGGCTTGGGAAAGCTGTGATCTTCTCCTGACGCCAACAGCGCCAAGTGCCGCCTTTGGCTTGGGCGAAAAGAGCGCCGATCCGCTCGCCATGTATCTGAACGATGTGTTCACCGTGCCCACTTCTCTGGCGGGTCTCCCCGCCATGTCGGTGCCCGGTGGGCTCGATGCGCTGGGCTTGCCTTTGGGCCTTCAGGTCATTGGCAAGGCGCTTGATGAACAATCCGTCCTCAATGCCAGCCTCGCGCTGGAAGAACGCGCTGGCTTTACCGCGCGTCCGGACAAGTGGTGGTAAGATGAGCAATTATCGTATTCAGGGCGCCACAGGCGAATGGGAAGTGGTGATCGGGCTGGAAGTCCATGCCCAGGTCGTCTCTCAGGCCAAGCTGTTTTCGGGCGCGGCAACGGCATTTGGGGCAGAGCCTAACACGCAAGTCTCGCTGATTGATGCCGCCATGCCGGGCATGTTGCCGGTGCCGAATAAGGAATGCATCCGCCAAGCGGTGCGCACGGGCATTGCCATCAACGCTGAGATCAATCGCTGGAGCCGGTTTGACCGCAAGAATTATTTCTATGCGGATTTGCCGCAGGGTTATCAGATTTCGCAGCTCTACCACCCGCTGGTGGGTGAAGGCCATTTGGATATTGATGCCGATGAAAAGGCGGGCATTGCCGAAGCCAAGCGCATTGGCATTGAGCGCATCCATGTGGAGCAAGATGCTGGCAAGCTGATGCATGATCAGCACCCGACGCGATCTTATGTCGATCTCAATCGGTCGGGCGTGGCGCTGATGGAAATCGTCTCGCGCCCCGATATGCGCTCCCCAGCCGAAGCCGGCGCCTATCTGCGCAAGCTGCGCTCGATCCTCCGTTATGTCGGCTCATGCGATGGCAATATGGAAGAAGGATCAATGCGGGCGGACGTCAACGTTTCGGTTCGCCGTCCGGGCGATGAATTTGGCACGCGCACCGAAACCAAAAACGTCAATTCAGTCCGCTTTGTGATGCAGGCCATTGAGCATGAAGCGCAACGCCAAGTCGATGTGATCGAAGCGGGCGGCAAAGTGGTTCAGGAAACGCGGCTGTTCAATCCGGATACGGGCACGACACG